>JAICGQ010000154.1 GCA_025923035.1 Pyrinomonadaceae bacterium
GCCGCCGCACAGGTCCAACAAGCCCAGGCTGCACTCAGCATGGCGGAAGTGAATTTGAGTCACACGACGATCGCGTCGCCGATCGACGGCGTTGTGGTTTCGCGCGACGTGAACGTTGGTCAGACGGTGGCGGCGAGTTTGTCGGCGCCGACGCTTTTCACGATTGCCAACGACCTGACGGCGATGCAGGTCATCGCAAACATCGACCAGGCCGATATCGGTTTGGTGGAGCAGGCGAAGTCGGTGAGGTTTACGGTCGACGCGTTTCCGGGCAAGGAGTTTGACGGCAAGATCGCCGAGATGCGTTTGAATCCGGTGAACGTCCAGAACGTCGTTACTTATAACGTTGTGATCAACGTCGAGAATCCCGAGCAGAAGTTGAAGCCGGGTATGACGGCGAACCTGACGATTACGATCGACGAGCGGAATGACGTGTTGAAGGTGCCAAATTCGGCGCTCCGCTTCACGCCGCAGGATAGACCGCGTGGCCAGAACAACAACCAACAGGGTCAAGCTGGTCAGCGACGTCAGCGCCAGCAAGGCGGCGATAACGCCGGCGGCAACAGCAATTTCGCGCCGTCGTCAGCACCGGTACTTGCGGGTCAAACACGCATTGTGTGGGTGTTGGGCCAGGACGGCAAACCGGAAAGACGACGGATTACAGTCGGACTCAGCGATGGGGCTGCGACTGAAGTCATCGACGGCGAGCTGAAAGAAGGCGACATGGTTATCACCGGTCAGACGGTCTCGGGATCGAGCAACGCGCAGAACAACCAGTCGCGTCCGCCGGGATTTGGTAACACGCCGCGTGTCGGTGGCGGTGGTCGCGGAAGGTAAGAACATGAGCACAACGTTTGTAACGACACAGCCACAAGTCGACCCGGCACTGCTAACGCAAGTGCCGGATTCGCGAACGGTGATCCAGTTGGACCACATTCACAAGACCTACACGATGGGCGATGTGGAAGTGCACGCGCTGCGCGGAGTTTCACTGACGATTCGTGAAGGCGAGTTTGTGGCGATTATGGGTGCGTCGGGTTCGGGTAAGTCCACGACGATGAACATTATCGGCTGTTTGGACCGCCCGACGCGTGGCACTTACATCCTCGACGGCGAAGACGTGTCGCAGATGTCGAAAGACGAGCGCGCCGACATTCGCTGCCAGAAGATTGGATTCGTGTTTCAGGGTTTCAACCTGCTTTCGCGCACGTCGGCGCTCGAGAACGTTGAGTTGCCGATGCTGTATCTGGGTATTGACGCAGCGCAGCGTCGACAGCGGGCGATGGAGTCACTAGCTGCGGTCGGGCTCGCGGGGCGCGAGCAAAACCACCCGAATCAGTTATCGGGAGGTCAACAACAGCGTGTCGCCGTCGCCCGCTCCCTGGTTAACAATCCGGCGTTGATTCTCGCCGACGAGCCGACAGGAAATCTCGATTCGCGCACGTCGGTCGAAGTGATGGAGATCTTCCAGCGCTTGAATCGTGAACGCGGCATCACGCTGGTGCTTGTCACGCACGAGCAGGACATCGCGCAGTTCGCCGATCGCGTAATCGTTTTCAAGGACGGAAAGATCAAGAGCGATTACCCGGTCCAGGACAAGCGCGACGCTGCTGAAGAGTTGAAGAACTTGCCCGTCGTCGAGGAAGACGACGAGGAAGAAGAATAATGAACCTTCTAATGATCATTCGGGTTGCGTTTCGCGCGCTGGTGCGCAACAAGATGCGCGCGGCTTTGACGATGCTCGGCATCATCATCGGCGTTTCCGCCGTGATCGCGATGGTGAGTATCGGACAGGGCGCGTCGGCGTCTGTTCAGGCGCAGATCGACAGCATCGGAACGAACCTGCTCTTCGTGAGCGCTGGCTCGCAAAACGTCGGCGGCGTGCGCAGCGGCACCGGCGACACCGGCAACAACGTGCTGACCGTCGACGATCTCGAGGCGATCAAACGCGAAGTGCCGAGTGTTTCGATGGTGACTCCGTCCGTAAACACGCGAGCGCAACTCATCGCCGGCAACATGAACTGGAACACTTCGCTCCAGGGCGTCAGCGAACAGTATCCCGACATCCGCAAGTGGCCCATTCAGAGCGGCGCCTTTTTCACTGATGCCGACGTGCGGACTGCCGCGCGCGTGATCGTCATCGGTCAAACACTGGCTGACACGCTTTATGCCGGCAGCGATCCGGTCGGGCAGACGATCCGCGTTTCGAATCTTCCGTTCCGCGTCGTTGGTGTGATGGCAGCGAAGGGACAGGATCCGCAGGGCCGCGACCAGGACGACATCGCCTTCGCGCCGTACACGACCGTGCAGAAGAAAGTGCTCGGACGCGATCGCGTGCAGATCGCTTACGTCTCCGCGATCTCCCAGGACGCGACTTACACAGCGCAATCGCAAATCAGCGAGTTGCTGCGTCAGCGTCACAAACTGACCGCAAGCGAACCCGACGATTTCACGGTCCGCAACATGACCGACATCGCCGAGGCGGCTAATGAAACCAGCCGGACGATGACGATCCTGCTCGCGTGTATCGCCGGTGTTTCGCTGCTCGTCGGCGGCATCGGAATCATGAATATCATGCTCGTATCCGTGACGGAGCGAACGCGCGAGATCGGCATTCGCATGGCGATCGGTGCGCGCTCGTCGGCAGTGCGAAGTCAGTTTCTGATCGAGTCGATCGTGCTGAGTCTGACGGGTGGAACGGTAGGCATCATTCTCGGCGTCGGGTTGTCACTGGCAATTCCGGCGATGCTGGGTTGGCCCACGCTGGTGTCGATGGCCGCGATTGTTGGTTCAGTGATCTTCTCGGCGGCCGTGGGAATCTTCTTCGGCTACTACCCGGCGCGCAAAGCGGCGGCGTTGGATCCGATTGAAGCGCTTCGTTACGAGTAAACCGGTGGGCGGTGGCGCCATGCGAAGTGGAGTCCCGCCCAAATCGCAAAGCTCACCAGGTAACCAATGACGGTCGCGGTTAGGTTGAACCGCGGATCGTTCGCGCCGATAAGCAACACAAACAGCAGCGGAACAGCGTGTACGATCGCAAAGGTCCACAGCGCGACGCGCAGCGGATCGAATTTCGTGAGCTTGCTTAAAAGCAACACGACCACGTTACCGACGATTCCCGTAAAGACCAGCGCGTCGAGCACATAACCAAACAACAGAATCGAAGCGACCTCGTTTTTTCTGCCGTAAGTCAGCAACAGAAAAGCGATGACGATGATGGCGACAGATCCAATCGCTGCTACTACATTTCTATTCATAATGGTGTTTTCCTTTCGCGAGCGTTCCTTCGACGCACTCACAACAAGATCGAAAAGCGTCCATAACCAAAATCCGGGCAGCGATCGCCTGCTTGTTTCGACCCGATAAGAGTCACGGAACACCTGGACCATTTCAGCGCCAAACCTCTGCCTGAACTCCAGCGGGTAGGCCAGTAACAGGAAGCCGTAAAATTTGCACGAGATGTTCATCACTTAAGCGCCGCCGCGTGCGGAAAGAAGTTTCTTGGCACGTGCGCTCCTCACCAGTCGTTCGAGTCGCTCGGCCTCGGCCACTGCCACCCGATGGCCCAGGTTTGTGAGACGGTAATAACGGCGCCGCTCGTCGTCGAGCTCCGGATCCGGACGTTCGTCCAGTTCTTCGATCAGAGCGTCGTTGAGCATGCGTTTGATCGATCCGTAGAGCGTGCCTGGTCCAAGACGCACTTGCCCGGCGCTGCGTTCGTCGACCTCGCGCATGATCTCGTAACCGTGTCGTTCCTTGTCCGCGAGCGCCAGCAGGATGTGAAACATTGCCGGCGTCAGCGGCAGCCAGGCTTCGGGCTTATCTTTTGCCAACTGTATCGCCTCTCACTATATCGAGCGGCGATATAGTAATGCGGGGTTAAGATCGTGTCAAGGAGTGTTTTTGGTCTCTCAGGTTATACTCGCCTTCGGTTAACATGCGCCGCATGATTCTGCGACCGTTGCTCCGCCGAACACTCGCTCTTTCTCTGCTCCTGGTCCTGGTGGCCATCTCGTCAGGCCAACGACGGCCCCAACCTGACAACACAAGATCGAAACGCCCGCGACTGGTCCTGCTGATCGTCGTCGATCAGTTTCGTTACGACTATCTCGAACGCTTTGGCGATCTGTTCGTCGCAAACGGCCTGCGACGATTGATGCGCGACGGCGCGTCGTGGACACAGTCAAACTACGATCACTTTCCGACCTACACCGCGCCCGGACATGGATCGATGATGACGGGCGCATATCCCGCGGAAACCGGCATCGTTGGAAACGAGTGGCCCGATCGCGTCACGGGAAAGAAAGTGACCAGCGTTTCAGACACATCAGTAAAACTCCTTGGCGCCGGTTCGAACGACACCGGGTCGAGCCCGCGACGTTTGATGAGCTCGACGCTCGGCGATGAACTGCGTCTCGTCACCAACGATCGTTCGAAAGTGATCGGCATTTCGAAAAAAGACCGTTCAGCGATCTTGCCGGCGGGAGGTCACGCAAATGCTGCTTACTGGGTGAGCACCACGGCAGGCGCTATCGTCTCCTCGACGTATTACTTCGAACAGCTCCCCGCCTGGGTCGTCGACTTCAACAAAACACGACCCGTGGATCAGTACTTCGGAAAAAAATGGGAACGTTTACTGCCCGAAAGCGAGTACATAAAACGGGCCGGGCCTGATTCGCCGACGTGGGAAAAGGTAACCGCGTCAGGCGATACGAACGCGTTTCCGCATACGGTCACCGGCGGCGCGAGCGCGCCTGGCCCAGCTTTCTACAGCGCTTTCGACCACTCGCCTTTCAGTAACGAAGTAGTTCTGTCGTTCACTGTGCAAGCGATCACCAACGAACAACTCGGCCAGGACGACGACACCGACGTGCTAACCGTCAGCTTTTCGGCAAACGATTACGTGGGCCATCGCTATGGTCCATACAGCCAGGAAGCAATGGACGTGGCATTGCGCGTCGATCGACAGATCGCGACGCTGTTGGATTTCGTGCAATCGAAGGTAGGACTCGCAAACACGCTGGTTGCGCTCACAGCCGATCACGGCGTGTCGCCGATCCCCGAGCATGCGGCCGCGATCGGTCTCGGTGGTGGACGAGTAAAAACAACTGACCTGCTCGCCGCAATTCGCGCCGGCATCAAAGCCCGTTACAACGCTGAGGACTACATCTACAAGTTCGACGATAACGGTCTATGGCGCGACGGCTTCATGAATGGAAATATCTACTTCAACTACACCGCCCTCGAGCGCGACAAAGTAAATGCCGAGGAACTCGCGCAAGTCGTCGGCCGAGCGGCATTGACCGTTCCCGGCGTCGCGCGGTATTTCACGCGCGGTCAGTTACTGCGCGGCGCGACGTCAGTCACGGATCCGATCGAGCGACGCGTGCTGCACGGTTTTTACCCGGCGCGCAGCGGCGACGTGGTGCTGATCGCCGAACCGTTCAAGTATCTCGGCGACACGCTAGCGGCGACGCACGGTTCTCCATATTCGTATGACACGAACGTGCCGACGATCATCATGGGACCCGGCGTCACTCCCGGCCGTTACTTCGAACCGGCGACACCAGCCGACATCGCGCCGACTTTGGCCGCTCTGCTTGGCGTAACCGCGCCGTCGAACGCAACCGGACGCGTGTTGATTGAAGCAATCAAGAGGTAGGTCGTTTGTAGTTACTGGCGTAGTCAGGAACCGGCACGCCGTCAGGTAAACGCGGATCGTTAACCGGTTCCCCTGCTGCGAGTTTTAACGGAATCACGCCCGCCCACATCGGCAAGCTGTAGTCTTCTTCGTCGTCGAGTGGTGGACCAGTACGGATCTTTGCCGAAGCTTCTTCGAGCGTTAAAGACAAGACTGTCGTCAGTTTCATCTCCAGGTCCGTCGGCTCGCGCACATCGTTCCAGCGGCCGCGAATGATCTGCTCGGAAAGAGCAACGAGCGCCGACATCTTCTCCTCCGGATCTTCAACCAGCATCGCCTGTCCAAACACAACCACCGATCGATAGTTCATCGAATGATGAAATGCTGAACGCGCCAGCACGAGGCCGTCGAGCAGCGTCACCGTCACACACGCATCGATACCACCGGCGAGCGTGCGCAACATGCGGCTCGCTTGTGAGCCGTGAATGTAAAGCTTGTCGTCAACGCGCGCGTAGCCGGTCGGTATCACCACCGGATGTCCGTCAACTACAAAACCGATATGACAAATGAAACCTTCGTCCAGGATTCCGTAGACAGTTTCGCGATCGAAATGGCCGCGTTTCGGGAGACGTTTAAGTTTGGTGCGATCCGTTATCGGAAATGTCATAATTGCGCGCAAGACTACCACGGATACCACTGCTTAGGAGAATACTTATGCGCTTCCGTTTTCCCCTTCGGGCTCTCTGTTTGCTCGCTTGCTACTTCGCTTTTGGGACTCATATCGCCGCGCAAAACGGTGCACAGAAGTCGCCGTTGGAAACTGCGTTCTCACGACTCGAGTGGCGCAGCATTGGTCCCGCAAACATGGGCGGACGCATCGCCGACGTCGAAGGTGTGCCCGGCGACCCGAACGTGGTCTATGTAGCCAGCGCGTCCGGCGGTTTGTGGAAGACCACGAACGGCGGCGTGAAGTGGACACCGATCTTCGAACGTCAGGGAACGATTTCGATCGGCGACATCGCACTCGCGCCGAGCAATCCCGAAGTCGTTTGGGTCGGCACCGGAGAATCGAACGTACGCAACAGCGTCTCGTTCGGCGACGGTGTTTACAAGTCGACTGACGGCGGTAAGACCTGGCAACACATGGGCCTCAAAGAGTCGGAGCGCATCTCCGCCATCGCCATCCATCCGCAGAATCCGGACATCGTTTACATCGGCGCGCTGGGCCACGCGTTTGGTCCAAACGAAGAACGCGGCGTCTTCATGACCACCGACGGCGGGAAGACGTGGTCCAAGACGCTCTACCTTGACAATCAACACGGCGTCGCCGATCTCGACATGGATCCGAGCAACCCAAACATTCTTTACGCCGGCATGTGGAGCTTCGAGCGCAAACCCTGGACGCATCGCAGCGGCAGCGAAAAAGGCGGTGTTTACAAGTCGATCGACGGCGGACGCACGTGGAAAAAACTGGAGAACGGATTACCGAAACTGATGGGCCGCATCGGCGTCCGCGTCGCGCCGAGTAATACGAACGTCGTCTACGCGATCGTCGAGTCGAAAGACGGCACGCTTTATCGTTCGGACGATCGCGGCGAGACGTTCCGCAACGTGTCGAAGCAGGAGTCGATCGTTTCGCGCGGGTTTTACTACACGACGGTGCGCGTCGATCCGACAAACGAGAACCGCGTCTATGCGGTGGCCTCGACGTTGTTCCTTTCGGTCGACGGCGGCAAGACCTTTCGCTCGATCACGAGCCGCAGTCACATCGACTTTCACGCACTCTGGATCGATCCGAAGAACCCGAAACGAATGTGGCACGGACAGGACGGCGGCATCGGCGTCAGTTACGACGGCGGTGAATCGTGGGAAGCTGTTTATAACATGCCGCTGGGCCAGTTTTACCAGGTCCACGCAGACAATCGTCAGCCGTTCTACTACGTGATGGGCGGACTCCAGGACAACGGATCGTGGACCGGACCGAGCCGCACGCGCGAACCGTCCGGGATCATGAACGACGACTGGCGGATGGTCAGTTTCGGCGATGGCTTCTACGTCGTCAACCATCCGGACAATCCCGAGATCTATCTTTCGGAATCGCAGGGAGGCGACATTGTTTGGACCGACTTTCGCACGCGCGAACAACAGTCGATAAATCCGTGGGGCCGCGGTAGTGGTGGTGGACCAGCGGCGGGACAGAAGTTCCGTTGGAACTGGAACGCCCCGATCGTCTTCTCGCCACACGAGAAAACGACCGTCTATTTCGGCGGAAACGTTCTGTTCAAGTCACCCGACTTCGGCAAGACGTGGGAACAGATCAGTCAGGATCTCACCACCAACGATCCCGAAAAACTGAAAGACGCTGGTGGTCCAATAGCAATCGAAAACACGACTGCCGAGTATCACGGAACGATCATCACCGTCGCTGAGTCGCCCGTCCAGAAGGGACAGATCTGGGTCGGCACCGACGACGGTAACCTTCAAGTCACGACCGACGGCGGCAAAAACTGGACGAACCTGGTCAAGAACGTTTCCGGTCTCGCCGCGAACTCGCCTGTTTCGCACGTCGAACCTTCGCGCGTGAACGCAAACACCGCGTACGTCGCGTTCGAGCGTCACATGTTCGACGACTTCCGTCCTTACATCTTCAAGACCACTGATAGTGGAAAGACGTGGACCAACATCTCCGGCAACCTGCCCGCGAAAGCGTACGTGCAGATCGTTCGTGAAGATCCGAAGAACACGAACCTGCTTTACGCCGGGACCGAGATCGGTCTGTTTGCGTCGTACGACGGCGGTCGAAACTGGCTGCCGCTGAATCTCAAGAACCTGCCGAATGTCGCCGTTCACGACATCGTGGTCCATCCTCGCGAGAACGATCTGATTCTCGCGACGCATGGTCGTAGTATCTGGATCTTTGACGACGCGACGGTGCTGCAACAGACGAACCAGCAAATCCTCGACAGCAACGCACACCTGTTTTCCGTTCGTCCGGGTTTGCGTTTCACGAGTCGCTTCACGCGTTACGGCATCGGCGACAAAGTCTTTACCGGACCGAATCCCGCCGGAGGCGCGCTGATCACTTATTACCTGAAAGACAAGCTCGACGAGAAAGCTGACTTCAAAGTGCAGGTGTTCGATCGCGAAGGAAAGCTCGTGCAGGATTTGGAACGTCCGTCGCGAGAGAAGGGTCTGAATCGAATCACGTGGAACTTGCGGTTCGGTGGGCCCGAAGTGCGACGTCCACCGACGCCGGAACAGATCGCGTTTGGCGGCGGTTCGCGTGGCCCACAGGTGCTGCCGGGAACTTACACGGTGAAGATGACGGTCGGCGGCAAGGTCCTCGAGCAGCCAGTCGAAGTGCGATTGGATCCGGGCATCACCACTTCAGTCGCCGAACTGCAAGAGGCGCTCGACATGCAGATCAAGTTGCGCGACATGCAGAACGTGATGAACCAGTCGCTCCGATTTCTCGACAGCGTCAAGGAACAACTCAAGCAGGCGCACACCACGATGAAGAACCTTGCGAAAGAGCCTGACAAAGACCTGATGAAAGCGCTTGATGACTACGTCAAGGAAGTCGATACGCTTCAGGACAAACTTGCGGCGCGCGATGATGGTCTTGGTTTCGCGGGACGCTCGCAAGTCGCCGACGACATCGGACAATTGTTCTTTTCGCTTGATACCAACTTCGGACCGACACGCGGGCAGCGCGATTACTTCGGTGAGATCCAACCCGCGTATCGTTCACGAATGGGCGACATGAACAAGTTCCTGCGCGAGACGTTGCCGCAATGGAATGAAAAGCTGCGCGCCTGGAATGCGCCGACCCTGACAACACGGAAACCGTTCGATTTCTAAAATCCGTGTTTACAAATGACTGTCGCGACTAGTTGCCGATCGCAACGCCGATATTCGCGGACTTGGTTGCACTCGTCAGGCGGATGTCGCCGTTAATTCCCTTGGCCGTGATCGCGCTTCCACCGTTGCCGATCTTCGCCGAGTAGTAACCGTGCTTCGGTTCGTCAACTGACACCCCGGGCATGTCCGAAACGACGCGACCATTCATGCCTTTCGCTTCGAGGCTCGCGTTCACGTTCTCGGGCAACTGCAACTCGATGTTGCCGTTGATGCCTTTAAGTGTGATGCCGTCTGAATCGAGCCGCTGCAGCGCAACCTGCACGTTTCCATTGATGCCGGTGAAGGTGGCCGTACCTGCCGCACTCGCAATCTCCACGCGACCATTGACGCCCGTCACTTCGACCGATCCGTCAAGCGCGCCGACATTCACTGCACCGTTAACGCCTTTCGTATACAACGAAATCTGACGAGGCAGTTTGAGCGTGACTTTTTCGCGGGCGTCAGAACCGAATAAACGCGAGAAGAATCCGCCACGGTTCTTCTCAGCTTTGATAGTCAGCCGGTTCGCCGTGGCTTCGATGTTGATCTGGCGGCGTTTGAGAGCTTCTTCGCTGCCGGTGCGTTCGATGTAAACCTCGGCCGTCTTGCTGTCGGAGGTTTCGATCTTCACTGCCCCGTTCAGGCCCATAAGTTCTACCTTTGCGCCGGGAGCAAGCTCATATTTTTCACGAATTTCCGCCCGCGAATCTTCCTGCTCGTGAGTCACAAACTCGCGAACCTCAGCACGCGACGCGGCAGAACGGGCCAGGACACCAGCGATAGCGGCAAGTCCGATGAGAACGACGACAATCAATAAGCGTTTCATAATTTTCTGCCTCAGAAAGGGGTGAAAACTGACTTTCGGGGTCATTAACGACAAGCGCCGGAGATTTGTTTCGCCTGAATTAACCGCTTGAAGGGCTTTTACATTAGCGTTATCCGTGCTTCAATTCAACGCCATGACCGAGCGCAATTCGAAAGACCTCAAGGTTTTGCTGGTAGAGGACGTGGAGGACACGCGTCTCTTCATGCGGCTTGCGCTCGAAGATCAGGGCTTCATAGTGTTTGAAGCCGAAGACGGGCAGGCGGCAGTTGCGAGCGCGGCCCGTGATGCGCCCGACGTGATTCTGATGGACCTGACGCTCCCGCGCATGGACGGTTTCGCGGCCGCTAAACTGATGCGGCAGAACAACGATCTCAAAAACGTGCCCATCATCGCCGTCACGGCCCACCAGGAAATCCGCTTTCGCACCGACGCAAAAGCCTCCGGCTTCGACGCCTACGTTACCAAACCAATCGACATCAACTGGCTGAAAGAACTGATCAACGGACTCATCTGAATGCACAGCTCCCCAATGAGCTATCCCGGTACCACTCCTAAAACAATCGTTATCCGCGACATCGAAACC
>JAICGQ010000155.1 GCA_025923035.1 Pyrinomonadaceae bacterium
CAGCACCAGCGGTTCTTGTACTTCGAAGCCGAGCGAAGCGTACAGCGAGAGCGAAGTTGAGTTGAACGAATCCTGTACTAACCGCACGCCGGCACTCTTTACCTTTTCGCCGGTCTCGTGCGCGTTCGGCTTCCCACGTTCGATCACCGCCTCCATCAACATCCGCCCGGCGCCCTTCGCCTGAGCATCCGGATCGACCGTGATCGGCCCCACTGCTCGTATCGCATCGTACTCCCACAAATGATTCGACCCTACCACCTCGCCGTCCCGTTCAGCCACGACACTGAACACATCAGCACTGCCAAAGAATGCCTGCGTCAACTGAATCGCCGCCTCCGGCGTGGGAAAATCCGGCCTAAAATTATGCCTCTCCGCAATTCCCCTGAACGCGGCATGACAAATCCTCCCACAACTTTCGACATCTTCCTCCCTCATTGCACGAATTTGAATGGTCATCGTTGTTACTTCCACCGTCGCCCATGCTTAATCACGACGTCGACGTTTTGAAGCGAATTAATATGTCTCAGCACATCACCACGGACGGCGATGATGTCGGCGTATTTGCCCTCGCTGACGGTGCCGTATTTATCTGAAACCTTCATCGCCACCGAGGGCCAGTAGGTGGCGGCGCGGAGGGCGACCATCGGGTCGATGCCGAAGCTGTTTACCCAGGCGTCGAGCTCGCGCCAGGTCGTTTGGCTGTGGAAGTTCATCGGAATGCCGCTGTCTGTGCCAATCAAGAGCACTACGCCTGATTCCAGGAGCTGATGGATCTTGCGGTTCAAGGTCGGACGGCGCAGCGGCGTGATCTGGTAATAGGACAGTTGGCCCGGGTTTTTCAACGACGCTTTGATGTCGTCAACGATCGACTGCGGCAGTCCCACTTGCCACGACGGATCATCAAGCTGCTCAGGATTGTCGCGCACGTACTCGTAGTTCAAAAGTCCCTGCACCGTCGGCGTCCAGAACAAGGGCCCCAAACTCATCTTCGCCGTCCGCTCGCGAATTGCGACAATCACATCTGCCGGATACTCAGGCGCAGTCGCCAGCCCGGTGTGTTCGAAACAGTCGACACCAACCAGCAACCCGCGACGAATCTCTTCCGGGCGGTGCGAGTGGGCCACGACCGGCAAGCGCCGTTTGTGAGCCTCGTCGACAACCGCCTGCACTTCCTCCATCGTCATCTGATCCTGATCGATCAGCTTGATGACGTCCACGCCCGCATCAGCAAGCTTGCGCACTTTCGCGCGCGCATCGTCAACGCCTTTCACACCCCAGCGAACATAATCAGTGCCCGGATAAGGCTCGTGCTGAATAAACGGACCCGAGACGTAAAGCGTTGGACCAGGAATCTCGCCCTTCCGAATGCGATCGCGGACCGCGATGCTCGCTTCCAGCGGCGCGCCGAGATCACGCGCACTCGTAACACCCGCCATCAGCAGTTGCTTCGCAGACGCGGGCATGATCACCTTCTCCATCTGCGGCGGATACGTCTTGTCCCAATGCGCGTAGTCGCTGTGGCCGTTGATCATGAGATGCACGTGCATGTCCCACAGACCAGGCAACACGCTCATGCCTTCAGTGGAGATCACTTCCGCGCCCGGAGGAACCGCGAGCGATCCCACCTGGCCCACAGCCTTGATGCGTTCACCTTCGATGATCACGACGCTGTTGCGGATCGGCTTACTGCCGTAACCGTCGATCAACGTCCCGCCAACGAGCGCTTTCACCGCCGTGGATCGCGTTTGCGACGATACAGGAGACGTGAAGAACGATTGGCCGGCGATCAGAAGAACAACGAGCAGCGTCAGGCACAGCTTGATCGTTGATCTCATTTGGGTGCCATCTCGATTTCGACTAGCGCGTTGAGTTTTTCGTTGAGGTCGTTGAGTATCGCGCGCTCCGCGTCGAGTTCGGTATTGAGCCGGGTCTCGCGCATCATCGACCAGTGTTCGCGCTGACTAAGCTGCTCGAGTTCACGCTTCATTTCCGCGATCTCGCTTGCATGCTTGACACCCGCTTCCACACCTTCCTGCACACGCGGGATCTGCTCTTTGATCCGTTGCTGTACGCTTTTGAGCTCCTGGATCTCTTCGCGAACTTGAGCCACGTCGCGCGAGATCCGCGTCACCTGCTCCTGTTGCAGCTTCAAACGTTCGAGCAGCACCTGGCCTTTGTACACAGCCGCGTTCATCCGCTGAAGCGTGGCGCGAAGCTGCCGCACCTCGGTGACCAGCTCCTGCAACGACTGCTCCGAACTCGGCCGCACGGCGTCTCTCGGAGCCTGCTGCGCAGACGCATTCGCGAAGAACATAACCAACAAAGCACACAGATACATCGATCGCTTCATGACCGTTCTCCTTTCATTAACACGAATCAGGTTAGAACTTGACGCTCAGCGGCGCTGCGCGTCTTTCTTTTCTGCGTACAACAAATCGGTCGTGCGGTCGGTCACGCTCGGGACGGGCTCGAGGTGGCCCTCAGGTAATAGTTCGCGAGTCGGTGTCGTGATGGTCGATGGGTCTTTCTGTGGAATGCGCCGCTTGCCGGTCGCCTCCTCTACATCTTTCGCCTTCGCAAACAGAATCACCGAGAGGATGCCACAACCCATCATGATCATCATGCCGAGCAGCGCCAGGCCGTTGAGAACCTTCCCCTGCATAAACATCATTTTGTAAACGATGAAAAAGAGCATCATGCACAACAGGCCCGCGCCAAACACACTCAACGCCGCCATGCCCCAACGTTCGAGCTTCTCCTTTTCAGAGGTAATCGGCTCATCCACACGCCCCGGCAGTTGCTCGTTGAGCGACACCGCGATCTTCTCGAGTCCGAGTCCGCACGCGCGGCAAAACTTTTGTTCGCTCGAAGTCTTGGCTCCACAGTTGGGACAAAACATGACGACTCATTCCTTCCGGCAAAGAAACTGATACGACAGCATCAATCCAACCAACATCAACACCAGCCCGCCAAACGCCGGCAACAAATGCTTTACGCTCAGATAGCCGACAGCATAATGCACGCCGATAGCCGCCGCATAGGCGATTAATCCCGCAACCAGCGAACTCCACCACAACCACGCCGACCCGCGTCGAAATCCCCACAACGCCGGCAGCAAAAACAGCCATCCCGCCGACAACAACATCCCGCCCAGCGTCGCGCGGTCATGCGCCACCAGCGGAATGAGCCGCGGATCGGCCACCGTCAGCGCCGCGGCGGTGGTCTGCATAAACTCCAGATCCTCATGTACGAACACGTGCGTGACCCCGATCACTGAAATGACAGCACCTGCCGCCAGCAGCGCGAAACCATGAATCACGAGCAACAACTGTCCCCAGAGGCTCATTCGCCAGGCGAAACTCGCGCGCGTCTCCGGACGCACCTCCGGCGTGTAGGTTCCCAGCCGCGCGTGTACTCCAAGCAGCAGCAACTGAAGTAACGCTACGGTCACAAACGCATGAAACGGATCGAGATAGCCAAAGCCGAGGAACATGAAGAAAGTCAAAAATCCGGTGACTGCCGAGATCAGCACCGTCTGTCTCGCCCAGTGTAAACCGCGCCGGATACCAAACACTGACAGCCCGACGTAGAGCACGCCGACGGCGATCATCACACCCGCCAGCGTCGTGCGATCGTGGGCCATGAACTCGAGTAGACGGGGATTGATCGACGGCAACGCATCGCGCGTCATGCCCAGGAAGGATTCATCGTAAGGCAAGACAACTTTCGTCGCCGCAATCGCGAATGCGAGCAATCCGCCAATCAACATTCCGGCGCCCATCAACATCGTCCAAAACCAACTGAGTTCGGGAACACGTTCCGGCGGCGGTTTCGTTGTCTCCCGTACGGCTTCGAACAGCAAACAATCGTTGATGCGCTTGATCAGGCCAGGGCCGGTGTAGACGAGTCCGGTATCGACAGCTACGAGATCGGCGCCAGCCGCCCGCAGCTCAAGCGCGTGCTCGGGTTCGTGAACCCCTCCCGACGCGACGATCAAGACATTCGCACCGTAACGTTCGCGAAGCAGCGCGACCTGTTGCACCGCCAACTTGCGAACAGGCAAACCAACCAAACGTCCGTCAGGCGTGGCTCGCATGCTGCCGTCGACGATCACTCCGCCTGCTCCTTCGCGAAGCGCGATATCGATAAACGGCGACGCACCTTCAAGATCATCATCCGCACTGATAACGAGCAGTAATGACCGCTGCGGGTCTCGCGCTTCCGCCGACACCTGACGCAAGTACGACGACCATTCTTCTATCGCCCACGTGCGATCCGGTATCTCCAGTGCCACGAGACGAACGCCGGGCGCGAGTTCGCGAATCAGATGTCGCGACTCCTGCTCGATCTCGGCAAGCGGCTTTCCTCGCGGACACCGCAACCTCACGATCACCGGCACCGCAAGCTTCGCCACACCGCGCAATCGTCGATTGGCGTCGACAAGCGAAATGCTGTCCGGCTCGTCGTCGATCCAAACCGCTTCCTGGTCCACAACACGCTTGATCGGACGCGCAGCGACATTTCCCTCCAACGTCACTGGTCCAACTTCAATAAACCCGACTCCGAAGCGACTCAACGCACGCACGGCAACGGCATGCGTGTCGAGCCATGGTCCGATGCCGACCGCAGTCGGAAACGTGGTGTCGAGAACCGTGACGCGCAGCCGAGGATCGGCGCGCATGTGTCCGAGAAAATCGATTAAATATGGACCAAGCGGCAGACGCGACAGCGTGCCCATGAAGCCGAGCGCAAAATCGCGTGCGCGCGGCGCCGGAAGGCTAAACAGGATCGGCTTCGACAGTGTCCGGTAAAACCAATCGGGCATCGTTGTCTTTTGAATACCGGCTAACGATCAGGGCGATGGGCAGGCCCACGCAGAACATAATAATCAGCGCCTGTATCGCGCGTGCGGAAATCGTCGGAGTGCCTCGCCGGGTGATCGCCGAAAGAGGCAGGACTACGAAGTTCATGAACAGATACACGAAAACGCCGTATAGCAGTCCCATCGGGATTGGCGACTTGATCAGGAAGTGTAGTTTGCGACTGGCGAGGTAAAAAACAGCCGTGGCGGTGGTCGCGATCAGGTAATGAAAAGCAAGGCCGAGCAGCGCGGTCTTGATGCCGCCGTTCACCGCTGCGTCGCGGCCAATTGCGCCGCTCGCAACGGACTGTGCCACGCGAATCGGAGTCGCGCCTGCTTGCAGCCACGCTGATATGCACGCGGCTACGATATCAAGCGTGCCTGCTACTAAGCCGCCGATCAAGATCGGCTTCAGCGCATTACGTAGTGACATGACGTTGTTCCTAACTTATGCGGCCGCCGTATGAGCGGGATCTTTGTACATCGCAGCGCCCGCGATCGCCGCGACGCTCGACGTCACCAACTGCAGCGCTCCGACCTTGATCCACAGGGCCGTCGAGAAGAACCCGAGCGGAATGAATTGCGCCGGACCAGTAAGCGAGAACGCGATCCAACTTGCGATGCCTGCCAACACGGCTGTTTTCGGTCCGGCCCCGAAGTGAGTACGCATCGTGGCGTAGAACAACATCGAGATCAGACCACGGCCCAGTTCGAACAGCGCGAAGTAGACCATGCTCGAGCCGTGTGGCGTGGGTTCAGCGGCCCTGAGTCCCGCGTAGACTGCGCTCCAGTCAGCCCTCACAAGCCGCTCGTGAATAAAACCGTCGGCGAGAAACGTTATGATCGCCGCAATCAGGCTGCCAAGAATGAGACGACCCCAGTTGATTCGTGCCATGGCCTGCCTCCTTCAGCGCTTTCGGTTTTCCAGGTTTTCAATGTCCGGCGAATTATCGACCGGATTCCGTGGACGCGCAATGGTCTATCTTGATTGGATGGTGACTTCGAGCTCGCGGACGGTCGGAGGAGGACGCCGGCCCCACTGCGGCCGTCCGGTCGCAACCACACGAAGACGGGCAGGACCAGGATGGAAATGCTGAAGCGTGCCTTCGCCGAGTACGGCGACGTAGCCCATGCGCTGCGGGCGTGGATCGAAGAAGGCGAGGTTGTTCCCGGGCACGCGTAAGTTGAAGAGCGATTCAGAGCGTTCGCCCTGAATCAACTCGGCTTCGATGTCGACCTTGTTGCGACCAGAGCAAACGGCCTCAACCTGGATGAGCGATCCGTCTGTCAGTTGCGACGGCGCTTTGACTTCCAGGCTCCGCACCTGAAAGTAGGCGCGATGAGCCGAGATCGCGCCAATCAACAGAAACGCCACGATCGTCGCGACCATCCATCGCTTCAGCCAGACCATCGGTCGCGAATCTTTGATTGTGAGAGTATCGAACATCGACAGTTACGGCTTTAAAGACACTGGCAGACGTCAACTTGTTCCAATTATCTCGACGATCTCTTTCAGCGCCTGCTTCGATTCCGGTAACGAAATCAGCATCCAGTCGTGAAGCATCGCATCGTACTCGCGATAATTCAGTTTCACACCTTCTTCTTTCGCCCGATCGCGGAGCTTGCGGCAGTCAGGAAGCAGAATATCGCGCGTGCCGATGAACAATGACAACGGCGCGAGATCTTTGAGACTGCCAAACACCGGGCTGCAGAGGTAATTCGTCGGGTCGACGTTTCTCACGTACGCGGAGGCTGCGTACTTCAGTCCTTCTATATCGAGGAACGGATCGATCTTGTTGAAGGCGGGAAGCTCGGGATGCGAGAGTGATGCGTCGAGCCACGGTGAAAGCATGATCACATTCGCCGGTTGATCGCGGCCTTTTTCACGGAGCAGTTGCGCAAGAGCGAGACTGATGCCGCCGCCTGACGAGTCGCCCATCACGGTTACGTTCTGCGCTCCCGCAGCGCCGGCTACTTCGTCATAGAGCGGGAGCAGGAAATCGAAGACGTCGTTCACGTAATACTCAGGCGCGTGCGGATAGTTTGGCGCAGTCACTGTGCAATCGAGTGCGTCGATCAGGCGACACATGAAGTTCCATTGTTGGGAGGCGAAGCTGTTTACGTAGCCGCCGCCATGCAGGTAGATGACGTGTTTGCCGGATTGGGCGTCGTGCTTCGGCGCTATGGTCCAAACGAGGTGGCCGCGGAAGTCGCGCTTCGTGACTCGGTAGTTGCGGCGCTGTCGACGCGTCGGTTCCGTGTACGTCTGCCGGCCACTCTCGACGCGCTGTCGCATGCGCTTCGACGCTCGTTTCCAGCGCAGCAGTCGCACCAGCATTTCAACTCCACGACTCTGAATACTCGGCATATTCAGCGATACCAACTGACGATCGAATAACGCTCGCCATGCGTCACGGGCGTCACTTCATGCGTCATCTCCGATCGAAATGCGATCAACGTCCCGGGTTCGGCAGGCATGCGAAACTTCCCGGGCGCGCGCAGGTTCGTGAACACGAGCGAGCCGCCGCAGTAAACACCCTCCGCGGGCGAGTCAGATTCGCGACTGAGAAAGATCACGGTCGAAACGAGTCGTCGTTCGGTCTCGAGCCGGAGCAGCCCGGTATTCCCGTCCTGATGGGCAACAAAGAAGTCGCCCTTTTGATAACGCAAAAACTGCGGATCTTCGCACTCAGAAACTTCGACGCCGAAATGTCGCGCAATCTCTTCCATGCAGGCCATCAACCGGCCCACGATTCGTTCGACAGTTTCATTCGGCGGCGTGAGGCGTAGCGACTTGCGCGTGGTTTCGTTAACAACTCCCGATTCCGAACTGCCGTAAACAACCGATGAGCGCCCTTGAACGGCGCTCATCTCGTTGACGATCCTTTCGCACACCAGCGGCTCGAGGAAATCTTTGACAACAAAGAGATCGGGCCACGTGCTGTTGTTATCGTGATTGAGGCTCGTGTGGGCTACCTCGCCTGCGCAACTGGAGTTCCATATCGTTCTGCGGCCCGAGCCCGCGCCTTGGCGGCTTCAACGTCGCGATCGCGCGGAGGCGCAGTCGTCACCAGCGAAGCGAGCAGATCGTGCGCGGCCTGCGCAACCTGGTCCACCGCACGATTGAATGCTTCCTCGTTCGCCTTCGACGGTTTATTAAAGCCACTCACCTTACGCACGAACTGAAGCGACGACGCGCGAATTTCTGCTTCCGTCGCCGGGGGCTTGAAGTTGTAAAGGTTCTTGATATTTCGACACATGATTCGTTTCTTCCTCGATTCACAAGATAACGTGCCAGCAAACCACAACTCAAACGCGTGCGGCATTGCTCCCTAAGGAACTTCCCGATAGCGCGAATGCGGGTTGTTCAATAGACTCGGCGGCGTCCTCCTTCAACCCAGGCCTGAAATAGCAAGCCCAGCAATTAATCTTTGATGCCGATCGGAGAATCCGTGTTCGTCTGTCGTCTCACCGGCTGTGTTCTCTTCGTCTTGTTTGCGGCGTTTCACTGCACCGCGCAAAACCTGCTCCGCGCGCATGCCGAAGTGGTCGGCGCGTCAGCGCCATTCACATTTGCGCAAAGAGTGATCGTCGGGCCCGATCGAAATCTTTACTTTGTCGATCCCGTTCTGTCCAGCATCTTCATTCACGACTTCAAAACATCGACCGTCAAACGCTTGTGCGGCCCCGAGTCACTGGGAACGATGGTGAGCGACGTCGCTATCGGTCCGAAAGGACAGCTATGGATCCTGAATCAACGAGAGTCGAAGGTCAGGAGACTCAGTCCACAGTGTGAGCTGCAAGCTGAATTCAAAGTGTCGTTGATTGCAGGCAAGATTGCCACGAACGCATTCGGCGAACTCATCGTGCTCAACACCGTCGGACGCTGGCTGTTCGACCTGTTCAGCGCCAACGGCAAGCTGCTGCGTAGCTTCGGCGAACGA
The DNA here is from genome assembly GCA_025923035.1 of Pyrinomonadaceae bacterium. Classification (GTDB taxonomy): domain Bacteria; phylum Acidobacteriota; class Blastocatellia; order Pyrinomonadales; family Pyrinomonadaceae; genus PSRF01. The sequence goes on from JAICGQ010000155.1 coordinate 8,806, forward strand.
ATCGATTACGGAGAGGAAGTCAAAACTCAGGAATTGAACAATGGAAACATCGCGCGGGACAGCGCAGGAGGATTCTTCTTCAGCTTCAATTATCCGCCGCTCGTGCGTCACTACAGTCGAAACGGACGATTGCTTTCGGAGTTCAAGCCCGAAAGCGACGTTCCGATCGCGCCCGCCGATGTGATGGTCGGCGGCAACGGTCAGAGCGGGTCAGTCACTGCGAAATACCAGATTCTCGTTCTCGACATCGCGGCCGACAAGCAAGACCGCCTCTACCTTTTGATATCCGGCAAGAACAAAGCGCCTGCGATCCAGTACGGCACGCCGAAGCTACGGGTGCTGACCAAAACCGGCCGCACGCTGAAAAATGTAACGTTGGACCACAGTTTTCATCGCCTCACGGCAGGCGACAGGAGTTTGTACCTGCTGCGAAATCGCCAACCTTTTCGGGTTGATGAATATGTAGTTTTCTAAAAGGAGCATGAAATGACCAAGCGAATTCTCTTCTCACTCTTCACGGGCATCCTTTTCGGCATTCTCCTCGCGGCCGCGCCGGAGGTTAAGGCGCAGGAAGGACCATGCGACGGTTACTGTTTCGCGCACATTCTGAAGGACGGTTGCGTATCCGACTATGCCGGCTGCAGTCTGCATTTCAACGCAAACGGGATGCTCGATTACGTCACCTGCTTTTACGTGAACACCTGCGTCACCATAAAGTACAAAAACCATTGAGTCTCACGATCATGAAGCCGCGACTCAGGACGGTGTTGCCAGCCGTCGTCTTCGTAATGGCCGCGGCGTTGACCTACGTTGGCGTCACACAGTTGCGGCCCAGCGCTGAACAACAAACGCCCACGTCTGACGACACGATCGCGGGCATTGATGGTCTGCGGCAAGGCGAAATCGTTGATTTGCCTGCGATGAGGACGCTGAAAGGCGAACGCGCCGTATTCACGTCAGAAAAGCTCCTCTTCGTTTTGTTCACACCGTCGTGCGCCGGTTGCTCGTTGGATGCGGCGTTGTGGAAGACTCTAAATAATGAATCCGCGAAGTGGGGTACGGCGTTTTACCTTATTGACGTGGGCCACGATCGCGCCGCGCTCGACAAGTTCGTCGAAGCTTACGATCTGGCGAGTCTTCCGATTCTCGTCTCTGAAGTACGCAGCATCGGGCAGATTCTCAAAGTAAACATCGTTCCGCAGTATCTGCTGATCGCAAAAGGTGGTAAGGTTTTACATCGCTGGGACGGAGTGCAATACAACAAGCCGCCTCTCTTCACCTATGGCAATAGTGATTAAAACGCGAATACTTCTGCTGTTATTGGCGATGTTTCTTCCCTCGGGCATCGCCCTGGCCCAGGACCCGAATGTCGCTGTCGAGCAGCAGGACGCAATCGATCTATTGAAAACGCTCGCGCGAAGTCTGAAGAGCGAGCCAGACAAGATTGCGGCAGGAAGAGTCCAGGCCCGAATCGCCGATCAATTGTGGACGTTTGACGAACCATTCGCGCGCGAGGCGTTTCGCTGGGCCTTCGCGGCTGTAACGCAACCCGTCGACGACACTCTTCCGAAAGAAAAACAATCGAGCTACATCGCCCGGCAAGCTTCGGCGCTAAAAGACGTCTTGCGCCGATTCGGCACTCACGACAGCAAAGAAGCGGCTGCCTGGTTGAAGAGATTCGAGATTGAATCGGTTTCCGGCGATCCGAACCGCGCCACAACAAAAAACGACAGCTCGCGTCTCGATCTGTTCATGCAGATCGCCGCGCAACTCGCGCTGTCCGATCCCGAACAGGCCGCAGTACTTGGCCGCCTGGCGCTCTCCGGTACGCGCGTCCCTGAAGGCTTTGGCTCGCTGCTCTTCTCGTTAAGCAGAAACAGGAGAGAACTGGCCGACGAACTGTTTCGCGCTGCCGTCGCAACGATGCGTCGCAACAACTTCGTCTACGATCCGGCGCTCATCGTTCTCGCAAACTATCTTTTTAGTAACGACGGCCAACTACTTGCGACCGGCAACGTCGCCGAGGCACAACTGCTCGCGAACTACTACGTCGACGCAGCGTGGAAACAACCCGGCGGCGACGGAAATCCGGTTCCA
>JAICGQ010000156.1 GCA_025923035.1 Pyrinomonadaceae bacterium
AGGTTTGTCGATCTTGTTGATGGCGACAATGATCGGAACGCCCGCTGCGCGCGAGTGTTCGATCGCTTCGATCGTCTGCGGCATGACGCCGTCGTCGGCAGCGACGACGAGAACCACGATGTCGGTCGCCTTCGCACCGCGTGCACGCATCATGGTGAACGCTTCGTGACCAGGCGTGTCGAGAAACACGACGCGTCGAGTCTCGTCTGGTTTATCCGGATTCGGGACCTGAACGCTGTAGGCGCCGATGTGCTGTGTGATGCCGCCTGCTTCACCGCCGGCGACGTCAGTCGTGCGAATCGCGTCGAGCAACGAAGTCTTACCGTGATCGACGTGGCCCATGACCGTGACCACAGGCGCGCGCGGCAACTCGACGTCGTCGGCGTCGGCAGCGATCAGTTCCTCAAACTCTTCCTCGGCGACCATCTCTTCAAACGGCACGAATGAGACGTCGTAACCGAAGCGTTTGCCGAGATCCGTCGCGACGTCGTCCATCAGCGGTTGGTTGATGGTGGCGAAGACGCCGCGTTGTAGCAGCAACGTCACGACGTCTTTCGGCTTGATGCCGAGTTTTTCCGCGAACTCTTTGACGGTCGAACCTTCGATCAGGCGCACGGATTTCAACTCGCCGCCGCCGGGCATCTCGAGGCGGCCGGCGATGCGGTCCTCGAGTGAAAGGGCCTTCGGTGGTGGAATGAAATCGCCGCCCCTGTCGAACCTGCCGGTTTTGCCTTCGACCTTCCGGCCACCGCGTGGACTGCTGCGTCGCGAACGACGGCGTCCGGCGTCCGGAGGTGGAATGTAGGTGGTTTGCGGCGTTGCCGTTTCGCCGGGCGTTCCCATGCGTTCCGAGCGCGGCAGGGAAGGCCGTTCGCGAAGTCTGCTGGGCCGGTCCGGAGTGCGCTCCCTTGCGGGCGCTGCCGGCGGTGGTGGTGGCGTTGGTACCGGCGCCCGTTCGCCGGGTCTGATGCCGGCGTTGAGCGCGGCCGCTGTCGGACGCAGCACGCGGACCTGTCGCGACGGCACAACCGACGCGGGCTTCCTCACCTCGGGAGCGCCGTTCGTCGGCGCTGTGGGCGCCGGAGCAGGCGCTTCCACTGCGGGCGCCACGGTTTCCTGAACGATGGGTGCTTCCGGCTCGGGTTCGACCTCCACCGTCTCCGGCTGGTCCAACACCTGTGGCGCGGGTGCTTCCGCTCGCACTGCCGGAGTCAGTCGCTTGACGAGCTTCGTGGGCGGTGCGGGTTTCGGTGGCGCAGCCGGCGATGATGACGCGGGCGCTGCGGGCGTTGCCGTGGCCTCGACCGGCTCAGGCGCGACCGCCGCGGGTGACGCCGCAGCCACAACCGGTTCCGGCTCGTGAACCTCGGGTTCAGCTTCGACGTGGGGTGCTTCCGAAGTCGGCAGCACCGCGCGCTTAACGACTTTAACGGCGCGCTTGATAGTCGTCTCTTTTTTCGGGAAGTACTTGTTGCGAATCTTCTCCGCCAGTTCCTTGGATACGGAGTTGGAAGGAACACTGACGTCGACGCCCTCGCGACGGACCTCTTCGATGAGACGTTTAGTGTCGAGCTTTAATTCTTTGGCGAGATCGTAAATACGAACTTTCGAAGAAACTGTCATGCACTCCTTCTCGACGCTTACCCATGCGTCTGACGGTCTGGATAATGGTTAGGAACGCTGTCGCTCCCAACCACTTCAGAACGTCCGAATCAGAAGTTCGGCGCGTGACAGTTGGGGCGTAGCGGGCAACACAAACGGCCCGAATCAACCGGCTGTGTGTTGTTCCTCATTGGCTGCATCATTGGAGCATCACTGCTTCTCGTCTTCTTCACTCCCGCCTGATGCAGCATCTTCCGAAACTGCGGGAGTTGTTGTTTCTGCTTCGTCAGCCGAGGCATCGGAAGCAAACTCTTCGTCTGACGCCAGCACTTCTGCAATGTGATCCTCGACGTTTTGGTAACCTTCGACGGCCGAGGAAGTAATGTCAGGTGATGGCGTGATCGTGTCCGGACGCAAGTCCCGGCCGGACTCCAGCAAAGTCAATTCGTCGGTGGTGATCGGCTCGGCCTCGGTCAGCGGGATCGGGTCGGCTGAATCCCAGGCGCTGATTTCCGATTCGGCAGTGAAGGGAACGCCGTTTTCGACAGCTTCGTCGTAACCCGCTGCCGTCATCTCGTCGTTGGGTTCAACTTCAGCAGCTTCAACTGAATCGTCAGCTTCAACGGAAACCGCGTGTTGCTCTGCCGGCGCCGCTTCGGTTTCGCCTTCGCTGAGACTGCGGTCGCGCATTGCCACAACGGCTTGCGCCGCACTCAGGATGACTTCCGCTTCATCGAGACTCAGGTCGAGGAATTCGACGAGATCGTCAACGGATGTTTGGGCCAACGCGTCGATGTCGTTGATGTCATGCTCGGCGAGCGCTTCGGCTTGTTGCGGGGTCACACCTTCGATTACCGAAAGCGGGACTGCTTCGCCGGAAGCAATCAAGGCGCCCATCTGTTCGGTGACTTCGCGCTTGATCTCTTCCTCGCTGCGGATGTCGATGTTCCAGCCGACGAGTTTGGTCGCAAGGCGGACGTTCTGACCGCGTTTGCCGATTGCCAGCGAGAGTTGGTCTTCGTTGACGATGACCTCCATCTGGCGATTCTCGATGTCTGTGATTCTGACCTGGTTGACCTTGGCGGGTGACAGTGCGTTGGCGGCGAATACTGAAGGCTCGTCGGACCACTCGATGATGTCAATCTTCTCGCCGCGCAACTCGCGAATGATTGCCTGGACGCGGGAGCCTTTCATACCGACGCAGGCGCCGACGGGATCGACGTCGCGTTCGTTTGACATGACTGCGATCTTCGCGCGTTCGCCGGGTTCCCGAACGGCCGACTTGATCACGACCGTGCCGTCGTAAATCTCCGGCACTTCCATTTCAAACAGTCTAAGTAAGAGCTCAGGTGACGTTCGTGAAACTTCCACCTGCGGCCCTTTGGATTCCTTCGACACGTTATTGATAACGACGCGAATTCGTTCGCCCTGGTTCCACTGCTCGCCGCGCGATTGCTGCGACCGTGGCAGGATTGCTTCCAGGTTTCCGAGATCGACGATGATGTTGCCGCGTTCGAACCGTTTGACGTAGCCGTTGACGAGGTCGCCGATCTTATCGATGTACTGCTCGTAGACGTTGCTGCGAACGGCGTCGCGGACTTTCTGAAAAAGAATCTGTTTCGCTGTTTGGGCGGCGATGCGTCCGAGTTCTTCCATCGGCAGCGGCAGGAGCAGCGCGTCGCCGAGTTCGACTTCGTCGCCGGCCAGTTCTCGCGCTTCGTTGATCGAGAGTTCAGTTGCCGGGTTTTCAACTTCGTCGACGACGACTTTCGAAGCGGAAAGCTCGATACCGGTTTCGGCGTTCCAGTCGACCTGGATGTCCTCGCCGGAGCGGAACTGTTTCTTGGCGGCCGCGCGGACGGCTTCCTTCATCGCTTCGATAACCAGATCGCGATCGATACCCTGTTCCTGGCAAAGCGCCTCGATGTTTTGTGCGATCGATGAACTCATGAACGTCTCTTTTACCCTCTCCCTGTCCGTGCCAGCCTAATGCCGGTTGGCGCGCCGGAGCTCTTCTTCTACGTCTACCTCAATATTCGCTTTCGTAATCAAATCCAGCGGGATTTGCACGCGACCGTTAGTGCGATCTTCGAAAAGCAGCTCGTCGCCTTCGAGTCCTAACAACCGGCCGCGAAAATTGCGTTGTCCGCCGATTGGTTGCCGCGTCTTCAGCTTCGCGTTACTACCCGAGAAGCGTTCGTAGTCGGCACGTTTGTAGAGCCCACGTTCCAGCCCGGGCGACGATACTTCCAATGTGTAGGAAGCGTGGATGAAGTCTTCGACGTCGAGAATCGTCCCGAGATGAGTGCTCATTTCGGAGCAATCGTCGTGGGTCACACCCTGCGGCTTGTCAATAAAAACTCGAACGATCGGCTTGTTATCAGGGCCGGCAACTTCCACGTGAACCAGTTCGAGACCGTGGTCGATTGCTACTCGTTCAGCTAGCTCCTGAACCCGTGTTTCAATCGAACTATTTCCCATGGCTCACCTCTTCGAAGGTTGTGACGCCCAAAGAAAAAAGTGGGCGCGAAACCCACCGGACGAGCCCCCGTGCCTTCGAGCAAGCTGTGGATTATACGGAAACACCTATATAGAGGCAAATTGGGAGAGGGGTGTTAAAGCACGGTTCTAACTACCGGCCAGCCTGGCTTTCACTATTTCACTGATTGTTTTTCCATCCGCGTTTTTGCCCGCCAGAGCAGCCTGGGTGGCCTTCATGACCTTCCCCATGTCTTTCATCGAGGTGGCCCCGCTTTCCGCGATTGCCGCCGCTACGACCCGCTCGATCTCTTCCGCCGAAACAGCCTGCGGCAGGTAGGTTTCGATGACCGCGATCTCAGCGGCTTCTTTGTCGACCAGCTCCTGACGTCCCGCTTTATCATACTGCTCGATCGAGTCGCGGCGCTGCTTGACCAGCGAACGCAACAACTTCTGCACGTCGTCGTCATCCAGCTCGCTGCCTTTCTCGATCTTGCGGTTCATCATCGCGGCCTTCACCATGCGCAGCGTCGACGTCCGTTGCGCGTCCTGCGCTTTCATCGCCGCAGTCAGGTCGGAAACAATCTGTTCACCAAGAGTCATTTTGCAGATCCTCCGTTTGATTTCGCGAGGTAGTCGCGCAGGAAGCGGCCCGTATGCGACTCCGGCACGCGCATGATCTCCTCAGGCGTGCCAACTCCAACGACGTACCCACCGGCGTCACCACCTTCGGCGCCGAGATCGATGACGTGGTCCGCGGTCTTAATCACGTCCAGATTGTGTTCGATTACGAGCAGCGATCCGCCGGCGTCGATCAACGCGCGAAACGCCGCGAGCAGTTTGTTGATGTCGTCAAAATGCAGTCCCGTCGTCGGTTCGTCGAAGATGTAGAGCGTCTTCGCGCCCGTGCGTTTCAACAAGTGCGCCGCGAGCTTGATGCGTTGCGCCTCACCACCGGAAAGCGTCGTCGCGGACTGCCCCAGCCGCAAATAGCCAAGTCCCACATCGTCCAGGACACGCAACCGGTTCGTGATCTTCGGCACTTCGCGGAAGAACGTGATCGCCTCGCGTACCGTCATGCTCAACACTTCGTGAACGTTCTTGCCGCGATAACGAATGTCGAGGATCTGCTGTTTGAACCGCGTCCCCTTGCACTCTTCACAGACGAGCTCGACGTCGGCGAGAAACTGCATCTCCACCGTGACCGTTCCGTCTCCCTGGCAGACCTCGCAGCGCCCACCGGGAAGGTTGAACGAGAAGTGCGACGGCTCAAACCCGCGCGCCTGCGCTTCACGCGTGCCCGCGAACACCTCGCGAATCGCGTCGTAGACCTTGATGTACGTCACGGGGTTCGAACGCGGCGTGCGGCCAATGGGCGACTGGTCGACCAGAATTACATCATCAATAAAGTTGCTGCCTTCGATTCGTGTGAAGGCGCCGACGTGGCCCGTCCACTCACCACGCTGTTTCTTCAATCCCGCGAAAATACAGTCGTGTATTAACGTCGACTTCCCGGATCCGCTCACGCCCGTTACGCAAACGAGCATGTCGAGCGGGATTTCGACGTCGATCGATTTCAAGTTGTGTTCGGAGGCGCCCTGGACCAGCAGCTTTCGTTTCTGCGCGACGCGGCGCTGCTTCGGTTCCTTGATCTCTGCGTCGCCACGCAGGTAACGGGCCGTCAACGACGTCTCGTCGCGCAACAGCCCGGCGAAGTCGCCTTCGTACATGACGCGTCCGCCCAGTTCACCGGCCGCGGGACCGATGTCGAGTATGTGATCGGCGGAACGCATCATCTCCGCGTCGTGTTCGACGACGAGCACGGTATTGCCGATGTCGCGCAGGTTTTTGAGCAGGCGGATCAGTCGATCGTTGTCGCGCGGATGCAGTCCGATCGAGGGTTCGTCGAGGACGTACAACGCGCCTACGAGTGACGATCCGAGGTTGGTTGCGAGCTGAATTCGCTGGGCTTCGCCGCCCGAGAGTGTCGATGCGAGCCGATCGAGCGTCAGGTAGTCGAGTCCGACCTCGACGAGAAACCGCAGCCGCCGCCGCACTTCGAAAAGTATTCGATCCGCAATCGCTGTTTGCTCAGTCGACAGTTGCATCGAGTCGAAAAAGTTCGCAGCTTCGCGGATCGACATCGAACAGATCTCCGCGAGCGTACGGCCACTGACTTTAACGTCGCGTGCTTCCTGGCGCAGGCGTCCACCTTTGCAGTCGGGGCACAACGTGTAGCCGCGATACTTCGACAGGAAGACGCGTACGTGGAGTTTGTACTTCTTCGTCTCCATCCAATCGAAGAAGCCGCGTACGCCGCCGAAGTCGCCACGTCCTTCGATAATCGCGTGCTGATCCGAAGGCGAGAGCTGGTTGAACGGCACCGTCATCGAGATTTTTTCCGCGCGGCAAAACTGTTTCAGTTCGGCCGTGGCCCATTCGTGCTGAGGTTTGGTCCAGGGTTCGATCGCGCCGTCTTTCAACGACAGACCGGGATTTGGAATCACGAGATCGAGATCGAGTCCGATCGTGTTGCCGAACCCCTGACACGTCGGGCACGCGCCATACGGGTTGTTGAAACTGAAGAGTCGCGGTTCCGGTATCGCGTACACGGTGCCGTCGTACTTGCACTCGAATCGATCGGAAAATCGCAGTCGCTGGCGACCGGCGTCCGCGGTTTCGATGACGGCGCTGCCGTGACCTTCTGAGAAACAGATCTCGAGCGAATCGACGAGTCGCTGACGGACATCGGGACGCGCAGTCAGACGATCGACGAGCACGTAGACGTCCTCGAAATCGTCGCGTTGATAATCGTCAGGCGACGTTAGATCAATGGTTTCGCCGTTGAAGTAGAGGCGCGTGAAGCCGCGCTGCATCAGGCTCATGACGTGCGCCGTAATGGACTGACGGGGTGATGGGGAGACGCGGCGACGGGGTGACTTCGCTTTTTCTCCGCTTCTCCGCTTCTCCGCGGCTCCCGTTTCCAGCGTCTCCGGGTCGCGTTGTCCTGCGCCGGCCGGGAACAGGACGTAAAAGCGTGTTCCTTCCGGCAGCGTGCCGAGCACTTCGTCGGCCACCGATTCGGGCGCGTCGCGCGTTACCAGTCGTCCGCATACGCGGCAAAATGTCTGACCAACGCGGGCGAAAAGCAGGCGCAGGTAGTCGTAGATCTCGGTCTGTGTTCCGACTGTCGAGCGAGGATTGCGGGTTGAATTCTTCTGGCGAATGGCGATCGCCGGCGCGATGCCGTGGACTTCGTCTACGTCCGGTTTGTCCATCCGCTCGAGAAACTGGCGCGCGTACGCTGAGAGCGATTCGACGTAGCGTCGCTGCCCTTCGGCGTAGATCGTGTCGAAGGCGAGCGACGACTTCCCGGAGCCGCTGACGCCGGTGACCACCGTCATTTGATTTATCGGAATAGAGAAGGAAACGTTCTTGAGGTTGTTAACGCGTGCTCCCCTGACTTCAATCGCTTCTTCCGGCATAGATCCAAATATTGCGCTGATCGCAAACTGCGAATAATAGCAGAGAACGCGGAGAGTCGGATAATGCGCATTGACACCGGGAATAAACCGGCAGAAAATGCGCGACGACATGAATACTTCACGATTCCTGCTGCGCGGGTTTCGCCGCCCGCGCGAGATAGCCTGTTTCGCACTAGGAAAACTGGAACGTCAAGTACTCGAAGAAACCTGGCGCCTGGGGGAAGTGACGGTCCGCGACATCCATCGTGCGTTCGACGAGCGCGTAGCCTACACGACGCTGATGACCACGCTCGACCGGCTTTTCAAAAAGAACCTGCTCGCCCGCCGCAAAGACGGGCGCGCCTTTTTGTACGCCGCGCGAGTCTCGCGCGAGGATCTCGACCGCGGCATTAAAGAGGACGTCGTTGACGGACTGCTCGGTCAGGGCGCCGACGGAGTGGAACCGATTCTCGCCTGCATCGTCGACACGATCAGCGAAAACGATCGCGAACTACTCGACGAGCTCGACCGCCTGGTGCAAGAGAAAAAGCGCGAAATCAACAGACGCGATTAACTAATGTACGAGTTTCTCGGCATAACACTGGTTCTGGCTCTGCTGCTGACCATCAACGCCACCGCAACGTTGCTGGCGGCCGGGATGGCGCGCGCGTGCAAGAGACTGCTGTGGAAGTGTTCAGCGCGGACCCGCGCCGAGATCCTGTTCGTGATGCGCATCGGACCACCGGTGATCGCCATCGTGGCCATCGCCGCTTTCATGGTCCCTTCGTACCTGACGTACGAACCGTACGCGACAAAAGAGACTGTCGGCTGGAAACTCGGAGCACTCGCCACGCTTTCAGCCATCGGCGTTGCGCTCGCGATTGCGCGCGGGATTCGTTCGTGGCTGGCTACGCGGTCGTTACTCAAACAATGGCTGAACGCGTCGACGCAGATTCATCTCCATGCGATCACAGTTCCCACGTTTGTCCTGAAACACAAGTTTCCATTAATCGCCGTCGTCGGCGCGATGCGTCCGCGGTTGTTCATCGCGCGGCACGTGCTCGACTCGTTGAGTGAAGAAGAACTCGCGGCGGCCATCGCGCACGAGTACGGACATCTCGCCGCACAAGACAACTTCAAACGTTCGGTGATGCGGATCAGCCGGGCGGCATTGTTGCTCATCCCTTGCGGCAGGTGGCTGGATCGCGCCTGGAGTGAAGCGTCTGAATCCGCTGCCGATGAACACGCGGCGCAACGGAGTTCGCAAGTGGCATTGGATCTCGCTTCGGCGCTGGTACGCATCGCGCGCATGATTCCTTCCGGTCAAAAGCAAACGTTACCCGCCGCCGTCTCAGGTTTTTTGATGAGCGAAGACGCGCCGGGCGTGAAAGTCAGGGTGAGTCGTTTGGTTGAACTCGCGGCAACAGATCCGCGGCTGCTGGTCAGCAGCGCGCCGCTCGTTCGTTTCATTCCGTGGCTGGTTTTGACGGTCGTTGTCGTTCTCAGCGTTACGATCGAAAGCCGCCCGCAAGTGCTCGCCGCCGTGCATCAAATCGTGGAGCACGTCGTCGCTTTCCTGAGCTGATTTCCCCAGTAAAAACCATTTACGACGTCTGGTAGTAGTTGCCGCCGGACTATAAAGTCGGGCGCTCGTATGATCTCACCAATAAATCGATCTGTGTTAGCCCTTGTTCTCACTTGCGCGATGACAGCGATCGCCATGGGCCAGGAATCCGAAGGCAAGATCACGGGCACCGTTAAAGACAACCAGGGTGCGGCCGTCGACGGCGCCAGTGTTTCGCTTCAGCTCGCCAACCAGGCCGTCACGCGCGCGGCAGTCACCGAGGAAGGCGGGAAGTTCGCGCTCGACAACGTCGCACCCGGAACGTATCAGGTCGTCCTCGAACGCAAGGGCTTCATTACGTATCGCGCTGCAGTGCAGATCACGCCAGGCGCCACGAAGCACCTGGATATCGAGCTGGAAGTCACTCCAATCGCCGAACAGGTAACGATCACTGCCGAAGCCGGACAGATCGCGAGCACGCGCGACGTCGATACGGCGGTCAATATCATTAGCGAACGATCGATCCTCGAACGCGCGCCGGAAGTGGTGGCGCAGGTTGTTGATGAAGAACCTGGCGTAAACCTGCAGCGGACGAGTCCGTCGCTGAGCGCGGTGTTCGTGCGTGGTATGACAGGACGAAACGTGGCCGTGTTTGTTGACGGTGTTCGCTACACGACCAGCTCGCAGCGTGGCGGTGTCGGCACGTTCTTCAGTTTGATCGAGCCGTCGAGTCTGGAAACAGTCGAAGTGCTGCGAGGCCCAAACAGTTCGCAATACGGATCGGACGTGCACGGCGGCGTCGTCAACTTCATCTCGCAAGCACCGCGCTACGGAACCACAGACGGTGAGTTTCACGGACACACCAACGTCTTCTACACGTCAGCCACGAACGGCTTCGGCGGCAACACGCTGTTGAGTTATGGCAAGCGAAACTACGGATTCCTGCTCAACGTCAACGCCCGGCGCATCAGCACACTGCGACCGGGCGATGAACTCGACTACCACGCCGCCGTCACGCGGTACCTCGGTATTCCATCCGACTTTTTCGGCACGCGACTCCCCGACACCGGATTCACACAGTACGGCGGCCTGCTGCGCGCCAATTTCAATCTCGACGAGAAAACGCAGCTCCTTTTCAGTTACGCGCGCAATCAACAGGACAACGGTAAGCGATACGACCAGTTGCTCGGCGGCGATGGAAACAACATCGCCGACTTGCGTAACCTGATGACTGATACGTTCTACGCGCGGCTGTTCAGGCAGAACCTCTGGATCTTCGACAACGGTTCGTTCACTTTTTCCTACAACGGACAACGCGAGGAACGAATCAATCAGGGCGGGCAGGGAAATCCTGTCGGCACGATCACGAATCAACGCGAACGCACGAACGTTTTCGGTTTTAATTTCTATCTCGATAAACAGACCGGCGAAAAAAACACGCTGCTTTTTGGCGCCGACGTCTATCGCGACAAGATCCACGCACCCGCGTTCACTTTCGATCCGGCGCCAACATCTCGAAGGACGGTCAACTCGCGGCCGCGAATTCCCGATGGCGCGCGTTATTTGTCGTACGGTTTCTTCGCGCAGGATAATTTCACCGCGATTCCCGATCGGCTCCGTTTGAATGGCGCGGTTCGTTACAACGTCGCGTCGTATGTCTCGCGGGCAGCGAATTCAGATCCTGGTCCGGACGGCAAGCCGCTTTTTCCGGATGACAGTGC
>JAICGQ010000157.1 GCA_025923035.1 Pyrinomonadaceae bacterium
GACAGTTGAACGAAACCGTTAGCCGATGGGTGCTCTGAATAGAATACCGGCAGGATGAGATAGAGCACCGCAGACTTAGTCATGTCCACTCGAAATACTTTTCTGATTCTGTTCGCGATCTTGTGCGCCGTCTCCTTGTGTATGGCCAACGGCGAATTGCGAGTAACGCGAACCGGCGGGGGTAACACTCAGGAAGATCGGAAGCGGCTGGCGGCTACCGCCGTCGCCGAGGGAAAGCAATTCGAGTCGCAAGGGACTGCAGACTCTCTTCGCAAGGCTCTTGAATGATACGAAAACGCACTCGCGCTTCAGGCAGGTACAGGACGGCGGGAGCACTTGGGTAAACTGTTGACCTGCGCTCTCGATACAGGAATGCGCAGAGGGGAACTCTTCAATCTGGTGTGGAGCGATGTTGATTTTCCTTCAAATTTGATTCGCGTGCATCCTTCTCAGGTCGAATCGGTGACCGGATCATCCTTGCGTGATGTTGGACCATGATCGCTCGACGGTGCGCGGTAAGTTGTCCGCTTTGTGATTGAACAGCGAGAGCTTGAATTTCATGGCTTGAAGTGCCCACGTTCATCCCGGTCCATTTCTATAAAACAAGTTAAGAGCGAACCCGGAAAGCAGCGGGCATTGCTGTGCCGGTTAGGCAGCGACCTTCCCGCCAGCCTCAAGCCAACGTAAAAGCTGCTCGCGATGGAAACGGAGCGATCTGTCACCTAAACGGACCACCACGCCAAGGCCACCGCGACGCGAAGTAAGGGAGAGTAGATAAATTGGCCGAAGACACATTCACTAAAGGGGTGTTGATCAAATGGCTGGAAGGCGTGCCGGATGACACGGGCATAGCCTTGGAAATACGCGAGTTTGGACAACTGGACTTCATCGTAACTTCCCCTGATGGATAGGATCGCATACTGAGGGTTGGCGTCCTCGGAGCCTCGAGTGGCGAACAAATCGATCCAGAGACGAACGAGCATTGATCTTTACCCCGCGCCAAAGTGGTGGTGAGGAAACCGGGAGGCCGATGCCCAGATCGGCCTTTTGGTTTCTACGGAAACTTCTCCCACTTGTGCTCTAAACACGGATGCTCTTTCCAGAGTTTCCGCAGTTGAGGATGGAAATGGCGACGGAGTTTATGCTTTTCTCTGGTGCTTCCTGAAGCAGATAGATAGCCCTAATAGGTTAGACGAAACTCCATAAAATTTGAACCTCAGCGTCAAAATTCAGTGCTTCGCCAAGCATAACCCGGCGTCCCCTCGGAAGGAATCAGCGTTGCTTGAATGTCCGCATTGGTTCGCGAGTATTATGAGTAATTTGAGAGCTAAGTAGAAATAAATTGCCGTAAGATCCGAAGGCTTTGTCGGATCTCTAGGCAACCCCGCTTTCTAAAAGAGTCTGTGTGCGAGTTGTGTGCGAACACAGGCAGACAAACCGATGCAAGTCGAAACAGTAGAGCGTGAACAGCCTGATAAAACCTCACTAATCAGACAGGCACAGAAAGAACGATATGGTACTGTTAAGACTGGCAGTCATGAGGTCAGGGGTTCGATCCCCCTCGGCTCCACCATTTCCGACAGAGCCCGTTGAACTGTCGCTTCTGCTGTTGCTCAGAAGTTACTTCGGAGGACTCGCCATGCACACTCTTCAGCAGGATCTGCGCTACGCCTTCCGCCGTCTGACCCGGAAACCCGGATTCACGATTGTCGTCGTCCTGATCCTTGCGCTCGGCATCGCCGCCAACACTGCGATCTTCTCCGTTGTAAACTCAGTGCTGCTGGCACCGTTGCCCTATAACGACCCCGACAAGCTGGTCGTCGTAAAGGAAACGAATCCCTCCAAAACGGTCGAACCAAACAGCGTTTCGCCAGGTAACTTTCTCGACCTGAACCGCGAACAGGTGTTCGATTCCGTCACGGCGTTTTACGAAACGGCAACGACACTGCAGGGCCCGCAAGATGCCGAGCAAGTCGCGACGGCCCAGGTCTCGGTCGAATTCTTTGAGACTCTCGGTGTGAAACCCGCCCTGGGCCAACCGTTTCCGAAGGGAATCAACGGCGCGGCATTCGAAGTCGGACGCTTCATGAGCGGCGAACGCGTGGTCGTCATTAGCGACAGTCTGTGGAAACGTCGCTTCGCCTCCGATCCGTCGATCCTTGGCAACAAGATCACCATCAACAGCTTCGACTGGGAAGTGATCGGCGTGATGCCTGCCGGCTTCAGTGTCCCGACGAAGGAGACCGATCTTTGGCTGCCGTGGGACATCGCGCGCACGTACAACGCGCAAAGATTTCCTAAAGGACCACCGCGCGATTGGCGTTTTCTGCACACGGTCGGCCGAATCAAACAAGATCTCACCGCTGAAGAGACACAAACACGACTCACATCATTCTTCGCAGGACTTGCAGAACGGTTCCCCGAAACCAATCGCGCGTGGACCGCAAGCGTGGTCCCGCTGCACGAGGAAGTGGTGAGTTCGAGTCGACTGATCCTGCTGGTGTTGTGCGGCGCAGTTGGCATGGTGCTGTTGCTGACGTGCGCGAACGTTGCCGGTCTGGTGTTGGCCCAGGCAACGGCCCGCAAACGCGAGTTTGCGTTGCGACTGGCGCTCGGCGCGTCTCGCGCTCGCCTGGTCCGACAACAGCTCACCGAGAGTTTCGTGCTGGCAATGACGAGTGGCGTTGTCGGTCTGGGTCTCGCGTGGTGGGGACTCGATCTGCTGCTTGCACTCGCACCCGCCGACACGCCACGGATCAGCGAAGTCGCAATAGACGCACGAGTGCTTCTATTTGCGCTGGCGATCTCGATCACGACCGCTGTCTTCTTTGGTTTACTACCTGCACTGAAGAGTTCGAAAGCTGAACTCTTCGGCACACTCAAAGACGCCGGTACCAAAGGCCTCACCGGAAGACTCGCCAACCATCGATTGCGTAACGCAGTTGTGATCGCAGAGGTTTCGATCGCGTTGGTGCTGGTTACGTGCGCGGGCCTGTTTGTACGCAGCTTTGCACAACTGATCTCGGTCGATCCAGGATTTAATTCCGACAATCTACTGACGATGCATATCACGCTCGACGGCGAGAAGTATGGACGGCGCGCGACGGAGTATTACCAGCAACTCATCGAGCGCATCCAGTCGCTTCCTTCGGTGACTTCCGCCGCCGCCGTCACGACTCTTCCGATGAGCGACGCCGGCACTGACTTCACACGGCCGTACTGGCGTGAGGGTGAGCCGGAACCCACTGGCGACGGCGACAAAGTCGCGGTACGCATGGCCACGCCCGGTTACTTCAACACGATGGGGATTTCACTTCTGCAAGGCCGCGGTTTCACTGAACAGGATCGGCGCGATACCGTCGCAGTGATAATCGTGAACAAGCGAATGGCCGACAAGGTGTGGCCCAACGAAAATCCTGTCGGTAAGCGATTGATGCTTGATTACAATCGCGGCAAGTACGCTTATGAAGTTGTCGGAGTAACGGGCGGCATCAGGTATTACGGTCTGAAGGTAGAACCACGCCCCGAAGTTTTTATTCCACACGCGCAGAACGCTTATCTGCCGATGAATCTCGTCGTGCGAACCGCTTCCGATCCTAATCAACTAATCGAACCGGTTAAGGCCCAGGTGAGAGAAATGGATCCGGCGCAAGCCGTCAGCAATATCAGAACGATGGAGACACTCGTTTCTCGTTCCGTTGCCGCCGACCGTTTCTCGATGTGGTTACTTGGACTGCTAGGCTCACTGGCGTTGGCACTTGCCGCCACGGGTCTGTTCAGCCTGTTGTCGTATCTGGTGAGTCAACGGACGCACGAGATCGGCGTCCGCATGGCCTTAGGCGCCCGTCAGCGAGACATTGTGCGACTGGTAATCGGCCAGGGAGCGACGCCGCTGGCCATCGGACTGGCAATCGGCCTGGGCGTTTCTTTCATCTGCGCGCGCCTGTTTTCGAGCCTCTTGTTTGGCATCAGCGCCACCGATCCGCTCACGTTCCTGTTCACTCCCGTGCTTCTATCGCTGGCGGCGTTATTAGCCTGTTACGTCCCCGCTCGGCGGGCGACGAAGGTCGATCCGCTGGTCGCGCTCCGAACCGACTGATCCGCGCCGGAAAGGATCGAAAATGGGATTGGTCAGTCTCATTTCTGAAATAGAAGCGGCGATCTGCCCGGTTCAAAACGTATTTATCCTAAAGACTCACGTTGGCACACGCTTTGTTTCCTGCATGGGCGGAAAATCGTAGACGCGATTGAAATTCCGTACCTTAGTAAATAAAACAAACGGTGAACTCACGTGATTGCACTACAATCGACAACGACATTCGTTCCCCAGCACCCACGCACGCTGATTGCCGACGATGAGCCGGACATACTCACCGCTCTGCGATTGCTTCTGAAGAACGACGGCTACGAACCGGAGACGGTGTCGTCGCCCGCCGCTGTGCTCGAAGCGATCGAACGGTCGCAGTTTGACGTCGTGCTGATCGATCTCAACTACGCACGCGACACGACGAGCGGCCGCGAAGGCATCGATCTCATCTCCCGTATCCAGGCACTCGATCCGTCGCTCCCGATCGTGGTGATGACGGCGTGGGCCACCGTCGATCTCGCCGTCGAAGCGATGCGACGCGGCGTTCGCGACTTCGTGGCAAAACCGTGGGAAAACCCGCGCCTGTTGCAGACGTTGCGGAAACAAGTGAAGCACGCACGAGCGCGAAGGACCTTCCGACATCGACTGGCTGACGTCAAGAAAACCGACGCCCGACTCCAGCGCGA
This sequence comes from Pyrinomonadaceae bacterium, assembly GCA_025923035.1. Classification (GTDB taxonomy): domain Bacteria; phylum Acidobacteriota; class Blastocatellia; order Pyrinomonadales; family Pyrinomonadaceae; genus PSRF01. Next base: position 4,774 of record JAICGQ010000157.1, read on the forward strand.
ACTCGTCGAAGCCCGCGAACTCCAGGAAAACTTATTAACGAACACGCAAACGTCCATCGACGGTCTGCAACTCGCGATTCAATGGCAACCGGCGACGACGGTCGGCGGCGATTATGTCGCGGCGTTCAATCTCGACAACGAGCATGCAGCCTTGTGCGTGGCAGACGTCGTCGGCAAGAGCTTGCCGGCCGCGTTGTTGATGGCGAACTTTCAAGCGTCGTTGAAGTCGTTGTCGTCGCGGTATCTGGCGCCCGAGGACGTCACCACGCGTTTAAACAACGAGCTTTACGCGAACATTCCGCTGCACAAGTTTGTCACCGCGTTCTACGGCGTGCTGAACATTCCGAAGCGGACGCTGGCGTTTACGAACGCCGGTCACAATCCGCCGCTGCTCGTGCGCAGTGATGGTGAATGCGAACGGCTCGACGCGGGCGGCAGTGTGCTCGGCGCGTTTCCCGACGCCCGTTACACGCAAGCAGAGGTAGAACTGCGGCATGACGATCGGTTGGTGCTCTTCACCGATGGTCTGACTGAAGCGTGCGATGCGAGTGGTGAACAGTTTGGAGAAGAGCAGTTGATCGCACTGTTACGCGAGCATCGCCATCGAAGCGCGGAAGATCTGAAACAGATCGTTTTCGACGCGGTCGGCGAGTTTTGCGGCGACACGTTTCGCGACGACGCGGCACTGATGGTGATTGCGATCGAATAAAAGAGGAGTTGAAATAATGGACGTCCTTTGGAAGAACCTCGTTTATTCCGTTCGGATGTTGCTGAAGCGGCCGAGCCTGACGGCCGTTGCGATTATCGCCATCGCGCTCGGCATCGGCGCGAACACCGCCATCTTTTCCGTGGTCAACACCGTCCTGCTGCAACCACTTCCTTACGACGAACCGCAACAACTCGTGATTGTCGGAACCGAGCAACGCGATCAGGCTCTCGACGGTCGCGGCAGTTTCTCAGTTCCTGATTTCCTCGACGTTCAACGATCATCCAAGACGCTGGAATACGTCGCGACACATCAAGGCACCGGCACGATGCTCACCGAAGGCGGCGAGCCGGAGCGTTTGTTTGGCGCTGCTGTAAACGCCGATTACTTTCCGTTGCTTCGCGTTAAGCCCGTGCTGGGCCGCGTGTTCACGCGCGATGAAGACAAGCCCGGAGCGCCATCGGTGATCGTTATCAGTTACGGCCTTTGGCAACGGCGCTACGCCGGCGATCCGAACATTATTGGTCGCGAGGTCAACATCGGCGGCAAGACAACGGTTGTCGGTGTGCTTCCCGCTGGTTTTGAATATCCGATTAGCGATGAGCAGCAGGACTTTTGGGAGCCGATCTTCTCAGCGGCTTTCATGACGAAACACGTACTGGAGGAACGCGCCGATCGCACGCTGTCGGTAATCGCGCGCCTGAAGCCCGGCGTTACACTCGAAGAAGCAAAAGCGGATCTCGATCTTCTTTCACGTCGGATCGAGCAACAGTCACCGGTCTCAAACACAAACATCATCTTCAACGCCGTTTCTATGCACGAAGACGTCACGCGTGAATATCGTGTGGCGCTGTTCGTGATGCTCGGCGCGGTGGGATTGGTATTGCTGATCGCGTGTGCAAACGTCGCGAACCTCCTGCTCGCCCGCGCCGCGGCGCGACAGAAAGAGGTCGCGATACGCATGGCGCTCGGCGCGAGTCGCGCACGCATTGCGGGCCAACTTCTCACCGAAAGCCTGCTTTTGTCGTTCGCGGGCGGCGTTCTCGGTTTGCTGCTCGCGAGCTGGGGCATGGACCTGTTGATCGCGTATGGACCAGCAGACGTACCGCGACTTCACGACGTCAGTCTCGACGCTCGCGTTCTGCTATTCACGCTCGGAATCTCGACGTTAACCGGCGTCCTGTTTGGACTCGCTCCGGCGCTGCACGCGTCGAAACCCGATCCCGGCAACATGCTGAAAGACGGCACTCGCGGGGTGTCACACGGCGGGCGTAACCGCATGCGCAGCGCATTGATCGTTTCGGAAGTCGCATTTTCGTTGATGTTGCTGGTTGGCGCCGGTCTGTTAATCCACAGCTTCTGGCGTCTGCTACAAACGGACGCCGGGTTCGATGGGAAAAACGTGCTGGCGCTCGACGTTCCGCTGAGCGCTGCGAAATACCCAAAACCTGAACAACGCTCTGCCGCCTTCGAACAGCTCGTCAGTCACATGAAAACGCAGCCCGGCGTACTGGACGTTTCGCTGGTTAGCAACGTGCCGCTCACGAATCGCGACACCGAATTGAGTTTCCAGGTCGAAGGCCGCGAGCCATACAAGCCCGGCAATGAAGCAATCGCGGATTACACTACCGTGGGTAACGACTACTTTCGCGTAATGAGTATCGCCTTACTTCGCGGGCGCGTCTTTGCGCAGACCGATACGACAAACACGCCGCAAGTGATAGTCGTCAGCAATGCTTTCGTCAAACGCTACTTTCCGAACGAAGATCCGATCGGACGGCGCATCGTGTTCGACGGCAAGGCGCAAATTCCGCGTGAGATCGTCGGCGTTGTTGCCGACGTTCGGCGCAACGGCCTCGACGCAGACGTGGAACCCGAGATGTACGTCTCACACGTGCAGAAACCTGAGCGGCGGATGAATGTCGTGATCCGCACCGAGGCGCAAGATGCATCGCAATTCACACCCGCCGCGCGAGCAGCAGTGAAGAGTTTCGATCCGGACCAGATCATCTGGCGCATGGAAACTCTCGAACAGTTGTTGGGTACGTCAGTCGCTCCGCGGCGCTTCAACATGTTCCTGCTCGGAATATTCGCCGGCGTCGCGCTGGTGCTCGCAGCGGTCGGACTGTACGGCGTGATGAGTTATTCGGTCAGTTGGCGAACTCACGAGATCGGCATTCGCATGGCGCTGGGCGCGAAACGCGGCGACGTTCTGCGACTCGTCGTGCGACAAGGAATGACCATGACGCTGATCGGTTTGGTCATTGGTCTGGTTGGCGCGGTCTCGTTATCACGCGTGATGACGGGTCTGCTTCATGGCGTGTCTCCCACCGATCCACTCACGTTCACCGGGGTATCGATAGTGCTCCTCACCGTCGCGTTGCTGGCGTGTCTCCTCCCGGCTCGCCGCGCGACGCGAGTGGATCCGATCGTGGCGCTGCGAACGGAATAAACGTTCCTGTCTCTCACCGCCTCTGCTAGGATGCGAGCGGGCCGCAAAATCTGCGGCCCGCCCACATCACCGCCACGGAGGAAGATAAACTTGAAGACGCTCACAGCGATCATCTCGGTCTTTTTGCTTTTCATCACCACTCAAGCCCAACAACAGCAACCCCCTGCCGCACAACCCGGAACATTCGAGGCGCGAGTGGAACAATTTCTACAACAGTCGGGGCATAAGTTTCAGAAGGTGAAGGCCAACTCGTGGTTTCTGCTGGTTGACGGCAAGGAGATGGGGCAGATCCGCATCATTCTTGGCGCCGGACCACGCCAGATCGCGATGGGCGCCGTTGTGGTTCCGAAGCGCAAGCTCCAGCTTTCAACCGAAGCGTTACAAAAGTTGATGAAGCTCTCTTACGATCTGAATTACGTGCGCATTTGCCTGGATGTAGACGACGATCTGATTGTCATGTCGCAATTGAAGGAGCCGTGGTTGAACGCGGAGGAGTTTCGCACGACCGTGGAAATAGTTGCCTCTGCTGCGGATCGCGCTTACGCCGCAATGCGACCGCATCTCAGCACACAATGAAGTGACGACAAACAAGAAGCGTTTGTTTGAGTTCATCAGCCTGTCGCTACTGCTTGGACTGGCAGCAGCAATCGGCACGATCGTGTTTTTCGGCTGGCTCGCTGATGAGGTTCTCGACGGCGAAACACGACAGTTTGACGAAGTCACACGCGCGGCGGTCCATCAACTCGCGTCACCGGCGATGACGACCGCGATGCGCGGCATCTCGTTTCTCGGTTCGGGACTCTTTCTGACGGTTGCTACTGCCGGAGTCATCATCTGGTTTGCCTCGCGCAAGTGGGGACGCGAGGCAAAACTCATGGCTGTGACCATGATTGGTGCTTCGACTCTGAACGTAACCCTAAAACTCGCGTTCAAACGCGCTCGTCCGACGCCGTTCTTTGACTTGTTGCCGCCGGAATCCTACAGCTTCCCCAGCGGACACGCGCTCACCAGCGCCTGTTTCTACGGCGCATTCGCGGCGATTATCACAGCGCGTATCAAGCGCAGGCGACCAAGAATTCTGGTGTGGATCGTCTGCACGACCACATTCGTGCTGATCGGCGTATCGCGGATCTATCTCGGCGTACACCACACCACCGACGTCATCGCCGGATTTGCGGCAGCGTTGATTTGGATACTCGTGGTGCGATTCGTCGAGATGACGTTGAGACGAAGAAGACGACGAAAAGAAGAATCAATTTGAAGACGGCAGGTGGAAACGCAACTCCACTGCGAGTCCACCATCGGGTGAGTTCGCCGCGTGCACGGTCCCGCCATGCATTCGCACCGCTCGTTCAGTAATCGCCAATCCGAGCCCGGTGCCTCCGCCGCTCTGGCGATCGCGCGCGTCTTCCGTGCGATAAAACGGACGAAAAATCTTATCGAGTGATTCGGCAGGAACGCCGTTACCGCGATCACGCACACTGATTACCGCGAAATTGTCGCGCGAACCGTTCTGCTTTCGCAGTGCAACTTCAACCGCCGTTCCTTCCGGCGTGAATCGCACCGCATTACGAACTACATTCTCGACAGCGCTGCGCAGCAGGTCTTCGACACCGTTGATGGAACATTTGTCGCTCGCAACCACCTGGACGGATCGGTTCAAACTACGCGCCTCGAAATCCGCATCGTCCGAAACCTCACGCACCAGCGCATCGAGATCGACCTGGCTGCGTTTCCGGCTGTCAGTTCCACTTTCGAGTCGCGTCAGCGTGAGCAACTGACTGATCATTTCGTTCAAATTGTCTGACTCACGTTCGATGCGATCGAGTGCGCCAGTGGCCTCGACGCCGGAACGTTGCCGCGCGAGACCAAGCGCCACACCCAAACGCGCCAGCGGTGAACGAAGCTCGTGTGAAATATCGCCCAGCAGACGCTGTTGCGCTTTAACCATCGACTCCAGCCGTTCAGCCATCGTGTTGAAGTCGCGTCCGAGGTCGCCGACTTCATCGCGCCGCTTCACAAGCTGAGGCGTGACGCGAGCGCCGAGATCGCCTTCGGCAAGTTGATTTGTGGTCGTGCGAAGTTTGAACAGCGGCGTGGTCAGGTAACGTGCGAGCCAGTAACAAAAAATGCCGCCAATCACGAGGATAATGAGCAAACGAATGGCCAGCGTCTGTTGAATCGGTTGAAATGGCGGGCGCGGAATATGCGCGACGTACGTGTAGCGTTGTCCCCTGGAGCTGACTACCGGCCGGGCGACAAGTGTGCCTGGACCAGCGAAATTGAACTCCATGTCATTCGTCTCGTCGACTCGCGCAATCAACTCGCTCGCACCCGTCGGCACACTTCGTCCGGAAAGCTCGCGTCCGCTTTGGTCATAGAAAGTTGCACTGACGCCCGAGGATTTCTCGATTCCCTGAAGCGCCGTCGAGAGTCCACCGGCGCCGGACTGTTCGAAGGTCTCGGCAGCCTTTTGTGCGTTTGGTCCAACCTGGGCGACTTCGCGCCACGATCGTCTCGTCGGCGTTGGTCGCGTAAGCAGAAACGCCACAAAGAACGCGCCATTGATGATGATCATGGCAAGCCAGAACCAGATAAAGATTTTTAGGTAGAGGCTGCGAAAGGGACTCTTCATTCGGGTCTTTCTGTCGGAACTCCGTAAATATAGCCAACGCCGCGAATGGTCTTGATTCGTTCGAGTCCATTCAACTGGTGGCCCAACTTCTTGCGCAGGTTACTCACGTGCATGTCGATGCTGCGATCGAACGGCGACAACTCGCGTCCAAGAACTTCCTTCACGAGATCTTCTCGCTTGACGATCTGTCCGGCGTTGCGCAGCAGTATCTCGAGCAGGTCGTATTCGACGCCGGTAAGTTCGACC
>JAICGQ010000158.1 GCA_025923035.1 Pyrinomonadaceae bacterium
AAACGCGGCCGGCGCCAGCGTGTTGAGCACTTCACCGCGACGCACCCAGCCGCGACGCGCCATCGCGACGCCAAATTTCAAGTTATTCATCGCGCCGACTGAATGCGCATCGACCGAGATTAGAAACTTGATCTTCCGCTTCCTCGCCTCACGCACCCAGCGCGGCTCCATGTCGAGTCGATAAGGATCGCCATTGATCTCCACCGCGGCGTTCGACTCGGCAATCGCATCGAGAATCCGCAAAACGTCACAGTCAAACGGCGGCCGACGTTCGATCAATCGTCCGAGTGCGTGTCCCCAAATCTTGAACACCGGCTGTCGCATCGCGGTAATGACTCGCTCAGTCATCTTTTCCCCATTCATCTTGTAACGGGAATGAACACTCGCGACGATCACGTCGAACTGTTCGAGTATGTCATCGGGATAATCGAGCCTCCCGTCAGCGAGAATGTCCGACTCGGTGCCGCGCAGGATCTTGATCTTGACCTGGTCCTGTAGTTCGTCGATCTCGTCCCACTGGCGTCGCAAGTCGTCGATCTTCACGCCGCCGGCATAAAACGCAGTCGGCGAATGATCGGTGATCGTGATGTACTTCATGCCCATCGCTTCCGCGCCACGGACCATCGCTTCGAGCGAGTGCTTGCCGTCGGAGTAAGTCGTGTGGCAATGGACCATGCCTTTGACGTCCGCGAGCGTGACGAGATCTTCGGGCAGCTTACCTTCGAGCGCAGCCTCGATCTCGCCTTCATTCTCGCGCAACTCCGGCGGGACATACTGCATGCGGAGTCGATCGTAAATCGATTCTTCCGTCTTCGGGATTTTCGCGAATTCGATGTGCGGCAGTTGCTCCAGATGAGATGAAGAACCGGTCTTGAGAAACAGCGTGACGGCGAATTCCGCCGGTGTCACCGCCGTAAACGAAACGCGAGCATTGTCGACGAACTGTGCGACGACATTGTTTTCATTCTGAGTGTTGGAGACGATGTGCGGGTAACGCAGGAAGTGCTCGATCAGCGTTTCGGGCTTCTTGCTGCCGGCGACGATCTCGATCGTCCCGACCGTCTCTTTCCACCGTCGCAACGAACCGGCGAAACTGATATCAACCAGTCCGCGAGCGGTCTTCATGAACTCGACGATCTGTTCTCCGGTGTTCAGCGCATGATGGAGATGCAAACGCTGCGTCGGTTGTTCCGCTTCTTTCGAAAGAACTTCAAGCAGACGCTGCTCAGTCTTTGGTCCAAAGCCTTTCAGGTCGCGAATCTGTCCTGCTTCCGCAGCCGCTTTGAGTTCCTCGACAGACGCGATGCCCAACTGTTCGTGCAACTGTTGCGCCTTGCTCAAGCTCAATCCCGGCACGGCGGACAGTTCGACCACCCCCGGCGGAAACTCTTCCCGCAACTGGTTCAACACGGAAGACTCGCCCGTCTCGTAAAGCTGCGTGATCTGCGAAGCTAGCGCGCCGCCGATACGCGGCAACGTCGTCAACAGGTTCTTCTTCACCAAACGATCGAGATCGCCAACCGCCTGAATCGAACGCGCGCCGGCGTTGTAGGCCCTCGCCTTGAAGCGATACTGCCCGCCCTTCAACTCCATCAGCCGCGCGATCTCCTGCAACGCGGCCGCTACGCCAAATTTGTCGAGTTGTGCTCTTTGCTCCACCACCAGGAAAACGATCTACCACAATTAGCGACTATAATCGACTCACCATGGCAATAGCTTCAATCAATCCTGCAACGGGACAGACACTTCGCGAATTTTCCGCCTTAACCACGCAACAGATCGAACAAAAACTCCAGCTCGCGGCCGACGTGTTTCAAACATACCGGCGCACTTCGTTCGCGGATCGGTCGCGCATGATGATTCGTGCCGCTGAGATACTCGAATCCGAGAAGCACGAATTCGGCAAAACGATGACGATCGAGATGGGGAAACCTTTGCAGGCCGCCATCGGCGAAGCCGAGAAATGCGCGTGGGTCTGTCGTTATTACGCCGAGAACGCCGAGCGTCATCTCGCGGACGAAATCGTCGAAACGAATGCGAAGAAGAGTTACGTACACTTCCAGCCCCTCGGTCCGGTGCTGGCTGTGATGCCGTGGAATTTTCCTTTTTGGCAGGTCTTTCGCTTCGCCGCGCCCGCGCTGATGGCCGGCAACGTCGGCTTGCTGAAACACTCGTCGAACGTCCCGCAATGCGCGCTGGCAATCGAAGAGATCTTCCGGCGCGCCGGTTTTCCGGAAGGCGCATTTCAAACTCTGCTGATCGGCTCGCAAGCAGTTGAAGGCATCTTGAAAGACCGGCGCGTCGTCGCCGCTACACTGACCGGCAGTGAGCCGGCGGGTCGCAGCGTCGCCGGTATCGCCGGGAAAGAGATCAAGACGACGGTGTTGGAACTCGGCGGAAGCGATCCTTTCATCGTCATGCCTTCCGCGGATTTCGACGTCGCCGTTACGACCGCCGTCAAAGCACGAACAATCAACAACGGACAGTCGTGCATCGCCGCAAAGCGATTCATCGTTGCCGCAGAAATCTACGACAAGTTCGAGGAACGATTTGTGAGTGAGATGCAGTCGCTGCGCATCGGCGATCCGATGGATGAGTCGACGGAGATTGGTCCACTGGCGACGCCGCAGATCCGCGACGACCTCGTCGAACAGGTCAAGAAAGCCGTCGACTCCGGCGCGCGCGTGCTGACGGGCGGCAAGAAACTTGACGGTCCAGGCAATTTTTACGAACCGACGGTGCTCGTGAACGTCGATCCTTCGTCAACCGTCTCCTGCGAAGAGATCTTCGGTCCAGTAGCGATGCTGTTCCGCGTCGCCGATATTGACGAAGCGATTCGTCTCGCTAACGCAACTCCATTCGGACTCGGCTCGTCTGCCTGGACCAGCGACGCAAACGAGCAAGCAAAGTTCATCGAAGAGATCGAAGCCGGATGCGTTTTCATCAACGCCATGGTCGCGTCAGATCCCCGTCTCCCCTTCGGCGGCGTCAAGAACTCCGGTTACGGACGTGAACTCGCGGAGTTTGGCATCCGCGAGTTCGTCAACATCAAGACCGTCTGGATTGGGTAGAGGAGACTCTAATGTTCCATGCGTGCGGTTTCCTGGACGGTTGACGACGATCCACCGATCGATCTCGATCGTGATTTCGGTTCGGGTGCCCATTGACGTTTCCTCCCAATCTCGTGCTCACCATTTGCAACAAGACTCGAAACAACACGCGCGGTTGAAATAACGCGGCCGGCGGAACGAGTATGTTGAACGCCCTCATCAAGACGCTGCGCACGGCAACGCTTCGCGTCGTGAGTCGCAACACATGCTCCATGTAACGGTGCATGAACTTCGTCATCACACCTGGCCCGGCTCCGTCAGTGTTGGGATAGCGATAGTCCTCCCCGGTCGCCATCAGCCACGGCGCTTTGTTCACTTTTGCAAGTCGTTTTTGAAAGCGAAGAGACAAGCCGTTGAAACTTCCATCGGGGTGCAAGCGCGCCTGTTCACGCAAACACGTTTCGAGCGTCAACGCGCCGAGCGACGCGATCGTCATGCCCTGTCCATACACCGGATTGAACGCACAAACTGCGTCACCCAGCAGGAGAAAGTTTTCCGGTAACTGTTTCGCTCGTTCGTAGCGTCGCACGCGATTCTCTGTGCCGCGATGCGTCTTGATCGGCGTGAGCGGTTCGGCAGAACTGATCGCATCGTAAATGATCGGAACCGGGAGACTGCGCGCAAACTCGAGAAAACCCGTCTCGTCACTCGGCGGATAGTCGCGATCGCCACCCGTAAGCGTCAGCAGCCATCGATTGCCTTCGACGCGAAACAGGATCGCGCCGCGACATCGCTTCGGTGGCGCTGACTGCACGTAAGCGCACGTCCAATCGCCGTTGAAGTTTTCGGGAACGCGATACAGCCGGCTCGCATAACCGATATGAGCATTGACGACGATCTCCTCCGGCGCCTCGTAGCAGAGTTCTTTCAACCAGCGTGGCGCACGCGAGCCGCGACCGGTTGCGTCGATAATCAGATCGGCGCTGATCGCTTTGGCAACGTAGCGATCGATACCTGACACTCGAGGACACACGAGCACGCCGCTGATGTGATTTTCGACGGAGTCGGGAAGCAGTCGCAGGACTTCCGTGTTGTCCACCATCTCGATCCGCGGGTTCTGGCTGAGACGCCGGCGAACGTGCAAGTCGAGTAACGGACGTGTAAACGCGAGTACTTTGAATTCCGAGGGAAACCGGATCCCCCAACCGGCGCGTGTGTGCCACGCGATGTCGTTGGCCATGTCGAGCAGAGGAGCGCCCTCCGCAATCATTTCATCCTGTAAACCGGGGAACAGTTCTTCAAGCACCTGGCGTCCGCGCAGCAACAGCCCATGGACGTGATTTGCCTGGGGAATGCCTCGGCGGGTCTCTGCCGTTTCGGGGTAAACGTCGCGCTCGATTACGGTCACCTGTTCAAAGTGATCGGAGAGGACCCGCGCTGCCAGTAGCCCGGCCAAACTTCCTCCGAGCACCACGGCGTGCCGATTCTCTGGGCGGCGATCGCCGTTTTGCTTACGGTTCTCGCTTGTATTCATTGCCTTACCTCCTAATAATCTCGGCTACAACGTCGGGGCTGTGAATTGCGGCGAGTTGCGGTGAAGATACGGGCCGTGGTCGCGGGTCGTATTTAGGAAGTCCTGAAATGGCCGTGAGATTGTTCTCAAAGAATTCTGAATGACATGACGAACCTTCCCGCCAGGCGGTTTTATTCCTTCGGCTCGTTTCGCGTCGACGCGCGCGAACGCCTGCTTTTCAAAGGCGATCGCGAGATTCCGCTCACGCCGAAAGTTTTCGACACGCTGCTGACGCTGATCGAAAACTGCAGTCACGTTCTCACTAAGAAAGAATTGATGCAGAAGGTTTGGCCGGACAGTTTTGTCGAGGAGAACAACCTGGCGCAAAACATCTCGCTGCTGCGGAAGGCGCTCGGTGGAAGCTTTATTCAGACGATCCCGAAGCGAGGTTATCGATTTGTTGCCGACGTCAGCGTTGACGAGGGGGAACCCGAAACCTTAGTGATTCATGAACGGACGCGCGCGCGGATCGTTGTGGAACGCGACGACGATGACGCGCTCGATGCACGTCAGATCCATTCGTTGTTGCCGGGCACGGCCGCCAGGGTGATCAACGCCATTGACGTGACGGCTACTGAAACGCCTCTGTTACGACCACCGGAAACGATGTACGCGCGCAGCGGTGACGTGAACATTGCGTACCAGGTAATCGGCGACGCCCCACTCGATCTCGTCTTCGTGATGGGTTGGGTGTCGCACCTCGAATACTTCTGGCGCGAACCGAATTTCGCGCGCTTCCTGATGCGGCTCGCGTCGTTCTCGCGTCTCATACTCTTCGACAAACGCGGCACCGGACTCTCGGATCGCGTACCCAATCATCAGTTGCCCACGCTCGAACAACGAATGGATGACGTGCGTGCGGTGATGGACGCGGTCGGATCCGAACGAGCAGCGTTGTGCGGTGTTTCGGAAGGTGGTCCAATGTGCAGTCTGTTCGCTGCGACGTATCCCGAGAAGACACTCGCGCTGGTGATGATCGGTTCCTACGCGAAGCGTATTCGCGACGAGGAGTATCCGTGGGGACCGACAATCGAGCAACGCGAGCATTTCTTCGACGTGATGCGCGAGCAGTGGGGTGGACCAGTAGGCATTGACGAACGCGCGCCGAGCCTCGCAGACGATGCGAAGTTTCGCGAGTGGTGGGCCACGTATTTGCGGTCGGGAGCGAGTCCGGGCGCGGCTGTTGCGCTGACGCAGATGAACGCGGAGATTGACGTGCGAAACGTTCTGGCGTCGATCCGTGTGCCGTCGCTGGTGATTCATCGCAGTGACGATCAGTGTTTGAAGGTTGAGGAAGGCCGGTTTGTCGCGGATCTGATTCCCGGCGCGAAGTTTGTCGAACTGCCGGGAAACGATCATCTTCCGTTCGTGGGCGATCAGGATGCCATACTCGATCACGTGGAAGAGTTTTTGACGGGCGTGCGGCATACTCTCGAGCCGGACACAGTGCTCGCCACCGTCCTGTTCACGCGCATTGTCGGCGCGGAGGAGCACGCGGCGAAGTTGGGCCAGGAGCGTTGGGACGACTTGCTGCGGCGACTGCATTCGCACTTCAGGAAAGAGATCGAGTGGTTTCGCGGACGCGAGATCGACATGGTTGGCGACCGGCCACTCGCGATCTTCGACGGTCCTGCACGCGCGATTCGCTGTGCCTCGACGCTTACGGAATACGCTTCGCGTTTGGGCATCGAGATGCGATCGGGACTACACACGGGCGAATGCGAGATCGACGACGGGACGGTGGCAGGCCTTGCGGCGGAGGTCGGCGCCTGCGTGGCCAACGAGGCAAATCCCGGCGAGGTGCTGGTGTCGCGAACGGTAAAAGATCTGGTTGCCGGATCGGGAATCGAGTTCGAAGATCGCGGCATGCACACGCTGGCGGGCTGCGGTGAGTGGCGGCTCTTTGCGGTCCAGCGTGCAACACGAGGAGACTGACCTTACATGACCCCGGAACAATATCCGTTTGCTGACATCGACCTCGCGCGACGTCTGGAACGCACTGAAGCGCAGGGGAATGTGAATTTTGTCGAAGCGCGCGCGGAGGCTTTCCCGGAAGTCGGCGCGGAATGGATCGAAGTCGCCGGTGCGTTTGGGATGTTTGACGGTGTCGGATCGCCGTTGACGCAGACGTTTGGTCTTGGTGTGTCTCAGTCTGTCAGCGGCGAAGAACTCGACACGCTCGAGCAGTTTTTCCTGTCGAAGGGCGCAGAAGTTTTTCATGAAGTTTGTCCGCTGGTCGCGATGCCGCTGTTCGAGTTGTTTCGTGAGCGTGGCTATCAGCCGGTTGAAGTTTCGAACGTGTTGTATCGTCCGATAAGTGCGGACTTGCGTTTGCAGACGCCACGAAACGAGCTGATCAAGGTGCGGGTTACGGGCAGCGATGAAGTAAAACTGTGGACGGACACGTCGTTCGCGGGCTGGAGCGAGTTTCCTGAGTATGCCGATTTTTTCCGCGACCTGGCACAGGTCGTTGGTCGTTCAAAGGGACCGTCATTCCTCGCGGAGTTGGAGGGGAAGCCAATCGCCACCGGCGCGTTGACGATCCACAATGACGTCGCACTGCTGGCAGGCGCGAGCACGGTCCCCGAAGCACGTCGCCAAGGCGCCCAACTCGCATTGCTCGAAGATCGTCTGCGCTATGCTGCAAACATGGGTTGCAACGTGGCAATGATGGTCGCGCTGCCCGGCAGCGGTTCGCAGCGAAACGCGGAGCGACACGGATTCCGAATCGCTTACACTCGTACGAAGTGGCAGTTAAGTAAAAACCAGAGGGCAGGTGACGATGCAGGATTTTGAGAAGCTCGGCGTCTTCTATTTGGGCCGGCCGTTTGATCTCGCAGAAAACAAACCGAAAGACTCGCTCCTGCTTTATGACTCGAAAGATCTCGTGACGCACGCCGTCTGCGTCGGCATGACCGGCAGCGGCAAGACTGGTCTCTGCATCGGCCTACTCGAAGAAGCGGCGCTCGACGGCATACCCGCGATCATCATCGACCCGAAAGGCGATCTCAGTAATCTCTCACTCACCTTCCCGAGCCTCGCGCCGCAGGATTTTGCGCCGTGGGTCAACGAAGGCGACGCACAAAAGAAAGGCCTGACGACCGACGCGTACGCCGCGGAACAAGCCGGTCTTTGGAAAAACGGACTCGCCGAGTGGGGACAAGACAGCGATCGCATCAAGCGACTGCGCGACGCTGCCGACTTTCGCGTCTATACACCCGGCAGTAACGCCGGCTTCTCGGTTTCGATTCTGAAGTCGTTCACGGCGCCTCCGGAAACGCTCCGGCAGGATCCCGAACTACTCGGCGAACGAATCAACACGACAGTCACAAGTCTCCTTGGCCTCGTCGGCATTGACGCCGATCCGATTCGGAGCCGCGAACACATTCTCATCTCGAACATTCTTCATCAGGAATGGTCCGCAGGACGAGATCTCGACATCGGCATGTTGATTCAGAAGATCCAAACGCCGCCGATCACAAAAATCGGCGTGATGGATCTCGACTCGTTTTTCCCGAGTGACGATCGCTTCGAACTGGCGATGGCGCTCAATCACCTGCTCGCGTCGCCGAGTTTCGCGGCGTGGATGGAAGGCGATCCGCTCGACGTTCAAAGCATCCTTTACACCCCTGCGGGCAAGCCGCGTCTGGCAATTTTCTCAATTGCGCACCTCGGCGATGCTGAGCGGATGTTCTTCGTCTCGCTGCTGCTGAACCAGGTGCTCGGCTGGATGCGCGGTCAATCAGGCACAACGAGCCTGCGCGCGATTCTCTACATGGACGAGATCTTCGGTTACTTTCCGCCGGTCTCAAACCCGCCTTCGAAGTTGCCACTGTTGACGCTGTTGAAACAGGGACGCGCGTTTGGGCTCGGCGTGGTTTTGGTGACGCAGAACCCGGTCGATCTCGATTACAAAGGACTCTCAAACGCCGGGACGTGGTTTATCGGAAGATTGCAAACGGAGCGCGACAAGGCGCGAGTGCTCGAAGGACTCGAGGGCATAGCGGTCGGGACCGGACAGAAGTTTGATCGGCAGGAGATGGACCAACTACTGGCTGGCCTGCGCACGCGGATCTTTTTGATGAACAACACGCATGACGAGCGTCCCGAAGTGTTTGAGACCCGTTGGACCATGTCGTACCTGCGTGGTCCACTCACACGCACGCAGATCAAGTCGTTGATGGATCCGGTGAAGACGGAAACACCACCGCCCGTGGCAGTCGCGCCGGTGCCGATGCCAGCCTCACCGTCGCAAAAAGAAAAACCTGTTCTGCCGCCGGAAATACCGCAGTACTACATTCCGATTCGTTCTTCATCCGACGGACAAACACTCTCATATCGCCCGATGCTGCTCGGCGCTGCACAAATTCACTACACGGATGCAACCACAATCGATCTGGTTCTTCTCGCCGAGATTTCGAACGGACCAATCACGCTTGACTGGAACACAGCGACTCCGATCAGTGTTCCTCTTGAAGAACTACAAGCGGAACCGGAGGAGCAAGCCGACTTTGGCGAAGTTCCTCCGATTGCCGCTAAACAAAGAGTTTACGCAACCTGGAGTAAGGACCTCGCGACCTGGATCTACCGCAATCATCGACTGGAGCTATTCGAAAGCGCGAACCTTGATGTCGCGTCGAATCCGGGCGAAACGGAACGCGATTTCCGCGTGCGCATGCAGCAGATCGCGCGCGAACGCCGCGATGATGCAGTTGAAAAGCTCCGCCGCAAGTACGCACCAAAACTCGAACAACTCGAAGAGCGAAAACGTCGCGCGCAACAGGTCGTCGAACGCCAGATGGACCAGGCACAAGGTCAGAAGTATCAGACGGCAATCTCGTTTGGCGCTACGCTGCTCGGCTCGCTGCTCGGACGTAAGAAACCAGGACTCGGAACACTCGGCCGCGCCACGACCACGGCTCGCGGCGTCAGCCGTTCGATGAAAGAGTCGGAAGACGTGGATCGTGCGGAGGAGAACGTCGCCGCCATCGCGCAAAAGCTCGCCGACCTCGAAGCAGATTTCAAAGCGGAAGCCGCCAGCATCGAGCGTTCATTCGATCCGCAAACTGAAGAGCTCGGCAAAGTGAGTTTAAAGCCGAAGAAGGTAAACATAGACGTCAAACTGGTGGCGCTCGCGTGGGCGCCGTACTGGCTCGACGCGCAAGGCGGAGCGAAACCCGCCTGGACCTGAAACCATGACAAAACTGTCCATCCCGATCAAATACGGACTGCTGATCACGGTCGCCGTGATGGCGTGGGTGCTCATATCTCACCAAATCGTCACCAACACGCAATCGCTTGTGCACACGCTCATTGGACCAATCTTCTTCAACCTCGTGCAGTTTACGATGATCTACCTCGGGCTGAAGGCGAAGGAGCGTGAGTACGGCGACAAGCAGGACTTCAAAAAGAATCTACGAACAGGCGTGGCGATCTCGTTTGTGTACGCGCTGACGGCGGCTTTGTTTTTCGTAGGCGTCGTCGCGGTTGTCGGCACGCGCTGGATGCCCAGCCAGCCGGGTATGGCCGCACGGCCCACCAGCATTGTGTTGGCCCAGGCGTTTGCGGGGCTGTTCATCGGCGGGCTGGTTCTCGGATTAATTTACTCGACCGTGATTTCGTTCTTCCTGGCGAAACGTCAAAGCGAGCCGGCTGACTAAGGCACCAGCACGACTTTGCCGATGTTCTTTCGCTCTTCAAGATAACGATGCGCGTCGCCGGCCTGGTCAAAGGGGAAGGCACGATCAACGTAGGGGTTTACCCAACCTTCTTCGACACCCTGCAGAATGTCGCGCATCCAGACGGCGACTTTTTCCGGCTCGTGCCACATGTGGCCCAGGTTTAAGCCAAACACTCCGCGGTTTTTATTGAGCAGCGCGAACGGGTGAAATCGCGGCGTTTGAATCGCCGCTTTGAGCATGTTGAGTTTTCCGGCGAGGCCGTTCGCTGAGACAGTCGAGATACCAAACATCCCAAGCCGCCCGGTCGCTCTCAACGCAGCGTAACTCTTCTTCCAGTGCGCACCGCCAATCGGATCGATCACCAGATCGACGCCGCGTCCGTCTGTCATCTCCTTCAAAACCGGGAACCAATCCTGTTTGCGATAGTCGATCGCATGGTCCAATCCGCGTTCGGCGAGAAACTTATGCTTCCCCGGGCTCGCCGTGCCGTA
>JAICGQ010000159.1 GCA_025923035.1 Pyrinomonadaceae bacterium
ATCCCGCCACTCGGGATCGCGCGGCTGCATGCGTCGTTTGAACTCGCGCGACGGTGTCCAACTAACCAGTTCGTTTGGCAGATCGATACCGGTGCGCTTGTTTAGATCAAACTCGTCAACCATCGAGACGATGCCGTCAATACCCATCTTCAATCCGAGACGATAGAAATAACCGTCGCAGGAATGGGTGATCGCTGCTTTCACGTCAGGGGACCCGTGATTGCCCATGCAGCGCGTGAACTTGTTGCCGATCGTGATACCGCCGCCGCAAACCAGATTGGAGTGGTCCAAGGTGATTGCGCCTTGCTGCAGTCCAGCCACGGCCATCGGGATCTTCCAGGTCGAGCCGGGGGGATAACGACTTTGGACCGCGCGGTTGAGCAACGGTTTCTGCGGATCGTCGAGGAGCGCCTTGTATTCCAGGCGACCTTCCCTGGTCGTGATTCGCTGTGAAAACAGATTCGGATCGAACGTCGGATACGATGCGAGCGCGAGTACCTCGCCGTTGTTCGGATCCATCGCGATGATCACGCCGCGCTGCGTGGCTGAGTTCGCGAGTTGTTCTTCCGCGGCGTTTTGAAGATCGAGATCGATCGTCGTAATCAAATCGCGACCGGGTATGGGATCCACGGTTTCGATCTCCGCCTGGATACGTCCGCGACTATCGACGATCACTTCGCGATAACCATCAGTGCCGCGCAGGTAATCGTCGTAGATCTGCTCGATACCACTCAGACCGATGATGTCACCGGGTTTGAGTCCCTTATCTTTCGTCGCTTGTTGCTTGAGTTGTTCGGGACTGATCTCACCGACGTAACCAAGCACGTGGGCCAACGAACCGTTCTCGGGATAACGCCGTTGCGGTTGTTGCTCGACGCGCAGCTCCGGATATTCGAGCGTGTGTGCTTCGACCCACGCGATATCGCCGGGGGTCGCGCCTTCTTTGATCTTGAGCGACTCGAACGCCGGCATGGACTTAACCAGTTCGAAGCGTTCTTTGAGAATCTCCTTTTCAACCCCAAGGCCGTCGGAGAGCGGTTCGATGAGGGCGTTGACGGTGCTCGGGTCTTTGCCTTTCATTGCGTCCTCGCGCGACATGATCACGTTGTAAATCGGACGCGAGTCGACCAGCACTCTTTTTTCACGATCGAAGATGACGCCGCGTGGTGCGGGAATCGGCAGACGCCGGCGTCGCTGGTTCTCAGCAATCTCGGCGTACTTTTCGTGACGGACCACCTGCAACACGTAGAGTCGCACGGTGAGAACGCCGAGCATCAGCACCACGAGCGCCTGAACGAATCTGAGCCGGGCACGCAGGTTTTGAGATGAGTCTTCGAACTTCATTGACTTAACTCCAAGTACACGGATACCACGGATTTATCTTCTACGCAATGACCCTGTTGAACGGCGCGCGACGCGCCGGCGAGTGGCGAACTGGCGACGCTGGGAGGAGCGTTCCGCGACGATCGAATCGATGAGGTAAAGGAGCAGTGTTCCGACCACCGTCGTGGCGATAAGTTTGTAGGAGATGGTCTGCACTACGGGAGCCGACGGTGGATAGCCGAGCAGCCGGTGCCAGAGTACGTAAACCGCCGAATCGAGGACCGTGGCCGCTGCCAGAACCGGGATCCTAAGCAGCGGGTTTTCCAGGTTTACCTTGGTGGCGGCGAAGTAAATGATGTAGGCCGTCAGCGTCTTCGAAAAGCCGCCCGCGCCAATCAGCGCACCGCTTTGGGCATCGACTATCAGGCCCGCGAGTGTCGCGACGACCAGCGCCTGCCACGCCTCCCGTTGCAACGCGATGTAAACAACCACCACCAGCGGAAAGTCGACGTAGACCAGCGGCGGCCAAACCATGCGCAACGATAGCTGCAACGCTAGGGAGATAATCAGAATTGCGGCTAACTTCAGCGGAGGCATAGTTACATTGCCGATGGTTGATTGCCGATT
This sequence comes from Pyrinomonadaceae bacterium, assembly GCA_025923035.1. Lineage (GTDB taxonomy): Bacteria > Acidobacteriota > Blastocatellia > Pyrinomonadales > Pyrinomonadaceae > PSRF01. Next base: position 1,951 of record JAICGQ010000159.1, read on the forward strand.
GCCAATTGGTGGTTAGATTTGACGGCCCTCATACGGCGTGACTTACAGTGCTGCCAATCCGCAATTGGGATTCGGCAATTGGCAATTTCGACTACTTTCCGGCCTTTTCAACATTGGGCAGGGTCTCTTGGGGGGCGGTACGTTGAGGAGGGCGATAGAGAAGCACCGCGACCTCCTCTAAATGATCGAGCTGAGCGCCGGGTTGAATCAAAATCTGGTGGGCCTGTGTCGCGGTACCATTCTTCACCTCGACAACTCGTCCCACATTCAAGCCGGGAGGGTAGATCCCATCCTGCCCGGTCGTCATTACACTGTCGTTCACCTCTACTTTCTCCAGACCGGAGACGTAACGCATTTCGATAACGCCAACCCCGAGATCCGCGCGTCCACGGACGGAACCGAGCGCGCCCGATTGGTTCAACTGCCCGACTACGGCGCCCGCACCCGCTTTCTCATCGGTGATGAGCATCACCTGCGCTGCAAATGGACTGACGGTGATCACGCGGCCGACGATGCCGCCGCCGGTTACAACGGGCATATTCACTGCGATGCCTGCCGTGCTGCCGCGGTTAATCGTAATCGTGTTGAACCAGACGGACGGGTCGCGAGCGATGACGCGCGCCGGAACCGATTTGATATCGCTTTGTTCATTCAGACTGAGAAGTTGTCTGAGACGCTCGTTTTCAGCCTCGGCCTTACGCGCGTTGTTGAGTTCCGTTTCCAGCGCCGCCAGACGTTGTTTTAGTTGTTCGTTTTCCTGGGCAGTACCGCGGAAGTTCCAGATTTGCTGGAAGAAACCGGAGGTCGCGCCGCTGGCTTTGGACGACGCGTTTTGCAACGGCGATGCAAACGTCTGCGTCCAGATGCGCAGCAGTTTTTGCTGCCCATCGGCATCGCGGGCGTCGACGGCCATTACGACCATGTTGATGATTAGGAGCGAAATCAGCCAGAGGGGAGCGCGCTGGCGAATCTCTTTTTGTGTGCGAACCGAAGCCATCGTACTACGCAGCTATCCGTGCGAATCCGCGATTCAAATCCGTGGTTCACATTCCACTCGTCATCGTATTCTCCCACTTCACGCGCTTGAGCAGGTCGAAGTCGGAGAGCATTTTTCCCGTCCCCAGTACCACCGAAGCCAGCGGATCGTCGGCGAGCGACACCGGCAGCCCGGTTTCGATTGAGAGTCTCTTGTCGAGGTTTTTCAACAACGCGCCGCCGCCAGTCAGTACGATGCCGCGTTCGACGATGTCGGCGGAGAGTTCCGGCGGCGTACGTTCGAGAGCGACGCGAACGGCGTTGATGATCGTCGAGATCGAGTCCGCCAGTGCTTCACGCACTTCTTCGTCGGTGATCGTGATCGTCTTCGGAATACCTTCGATCAGGTTGCGGCCTCTTACTTCATAGGACAGCGGCTCGTCGAGCGGGTAAGCCGAACCGAGTTCGATCTTGATCGCCTCGGCGGTCCGCTCACCGATCAGCAGATTGTACTTCCGTTTGATGTACTGAATGATCGCCTCGTCCATCTCGTTGCCGGCGACGCGCACCGCGCGCGAGTAGACGATGCCGCTCAAACTGATCACGGCGATGTCCGTCGTTCCGCCACCGATGTCGACGACCATGTTGCCGTGCGGTTCGGTGATCGGAAGACCAGCGCCTATTGCCGCCGCCATCGCTTCTTCGACGAGATAGACCTCGGAAGCCTTCGCTCGGTAGGCGGAGTCTTCAACCGCGCGCCGTTCCACTTGCGTGATCTCCGAAGGAATACCGATGACCACACGCGGGCTGACCCACGTCTTTCCGTTATGGGCCTTGCGGATGAAGTGCTGCAACATCTTCTCAGTCACTTCGAAGTTTGCGATTACGCCGTCTTTCATTGGGCGAATCGCGACGATATTTCCGGGAGTTCGGCCCAACATGTCTTTGGCGTCGCGGCCGACGGCCTCGACCTGGTTGGTTACCTTATTAATGGCGACGATAGAGGGTTCTGAAACGACAATGCCGCGTCCCTTCGCATACACCAGGGTATTTGCCGTCCCCAGATCGATAGCCAAATCGCTGGAAAACAGACTGAAGATAGATTTAAAAGCCACTAGACTTATTCACTTCCCGTGGTTGTAGTTTGGAACTTCGGGTGGGATCGGCGGCAACAACGCACGAACACGTCCGACCTCCGTACAATACACTCTACGGTGCGAACCGTAAACGGGAAACTTTACACTACTTACCCGCGGTCGAGCTAGTTGTCACCTGAACTATTTTTTAAAGTCGGGTTCTAAACTGGAGTGAGGTTTTCAATGTCGCTCTCGACCGTGAGGAAATCAGGGACCATCGGCTCGCGTGAGGGCGCGAGGTCGGCGGCGAAACGAACGCAGTTCTTGTTCGCAGCCTTGGCTTCGTACATCGCGGTGTCCGCGCACGCGATGAGTTGCTGTGGCGACGACGCATGTTTCGGAAACGCAGCCACGCCGAAGCTCGCCGTCATCGACAGTTGCAAACGACGACCGCCGGTAAACGTGTGTCGCAAAATCTTTTGCCGGATGCGTTCCGCAACCTGGCCCGCCAACTCGGTTCCCGTGTCCGGCAGGACGATGACAAACTCGTCGCCGCCGTAACGAGCCACCGCATCCGTGTCGCGAATCGATGACAGAATCACCGCGGCCATTTCCATCAGCACGTGCGATCCGACCAGATGCCCGTGTTCGTCGTTGACGTGTTTGAAGTCGTCGAGGTCGATAAACAATGCCGCGACGCTGGTTCCATAACGACGCGCACGCCTGATCTCGTTCAGCAGGAACTGACGTAGATAACGTGCGTTGTGCAGTTTCGTGAGGTCGTCTGTTTGCGAGAGACGTTCTGCTTCGGCAATCCGCACCGCGTTCGCCAGCGCTGACGCGATCGGCAGCGACAGTGAATCAAGCAGCGCGACTTCCGGTTTCTTGAACGCGCGCGACCCGGAGCCTTCACGAATACCTTCGAGCACGCCGAGTATTCGTTCGCCGCAGATCAACGGCACTGCGACGACAAACTGTCCGCGCTCTTTCTTCTTGACGATTCCCATTCCCGCCGCTGCGCGTTTGGCCGAGCGGGTTTCAGATCCGAGCGGCAGATCCGACTCGCCCGTCAATCTTCGACGCCACTCTTCTTCAGTCTTAACACTACTCGGCTGTCCGGGTTTTCGCACTGCGACGGCCTCGAGTCGAGAGGTTTCAACGCCTTTTGCTTCGGAGAAGAGATAGATGGCCCAGCGATCCGCGCGAACGAGTCGTTCGAGGCCCGCGAGCGCGCTGTTCGCAGCGCCATTCTGATCGCCGATGAAGTGCAACGACGCGACCAGATCGAACGCGGCGCGCAATTGGCTCGCCTTGATCTTCGGCGGCAGTGACGACGATCCGGTTTCGGCCGGTGTGTCTTCCGGTTCTTCAATACCGATGTCGGCAGTTCCATTGGCTTCGATCTCTCGAAGCAACGCCGGAAGCTGGGCCGACTTGTCTGCGACGGCGAGAAAGCCCAGGCGTTTCAACGTCGGACTATCGAGACTGCGCAGGTTGAGACTTTGATAACCGTTCGTGTGCCGGCGACATGCGACCAGCGGCGCTCCCGGCCAGAATGCCCGCGCATGATCGATCGCGGTGTGCAGTTCGACCATGTCCGCACCGGGCACGACTTCGTAAAGCACGGCCAACGGCGGCGGAATCTCAAAGTCATCCGATGTTTGGTTCTTCTTCTGTTGCGCCAGCGCAACCTCGACTTCAACCTCACGCAGACCTTCGATCAACGTCTTTACGCCCGCAGCACGCAACGCCTCGATCAACTCGTAGGCCGGCGCTTCGTGAGCATCCGTCAATAGAATTACGTGACTCGACACGGTCTGCTGATTCCTCGCTAGCCGCGGGCGGTGCGGCTTGAAAGTGAGACTTTGTACTGGCTGCTGTTTCCCCTTGGATCCTGCGCTTCGATCGTGATTTCGCGCGCCCCCCGCGCGGCACTGATCTGGACCTGGAACGTTCCGTCCGGAGTGACGATAGTTTCGCGACCGCCGGCCCGTATCGTGGTCCCGGGCTCAGCCCGTCCGCGAACAAGATAAAGACTGCCACCCAATAGCTCGGTAGTAACATTCGATACAGACACCTGCGATCCCGTGCCTCGCGTCGTAACAATGAACTTCAGCGGATCGCTCCAGTCACTGGCCTGACCACTCGACGCCGTCGCTCGTACGCGCCAGAAATAGACACCCGGACGCAAATCACTCGCGCCGAACTCAGTCGCCACCAACTGATCGCGCTCGATAACTTTTCCATCGGTAACGAAGAACGGAGAAGTGGCGACTTCAACGCGGTAGTAAGCCGGCGTGCCCGACTGCGGACGCTGCCATTTCAAAGCGACGTTGGCGGCGCCGTTTTGTCCTACAAAAACTTTTTCGAGATCATGCGGCGTCGCGGGTTGCGGGACGTCCAGCAACTTCTGCGCTGGCGACAGACGTCCGGAGTTGTTAACAGCAACGTACTCGCCACCGCGAATGTTGGCCTTGTCGCCGGCGGCGTTCGTCGTTTCGATCGCACCAGTCGCGACGCGAATTTCTTCAGTACCTTCCGGGTTCACGCCAAAGCTTGCGTTGGTCTGTTCACCGACTGTGTTCTTCGTCTTCGGCGTTTCGACGACGTTTGTTGCGCCATCCGATTGTTGTTCGGTGCGGACTGACAACTGTCCGCTGTCGACGCGTACGTGAACGTTCGAGCGTTTACCATCATCGGCCTTCGCGTTGTCACGGACGATGATGGTGCTGTTGGGTTTAATCAGCAGCGTCGAGCCATCAGCCAATCCGATGCGGGCCCGGCCGTTCGCCTGCGTCTGAACAGTGTCACCGGGGTAGAGTTCGGTGTCGGCGCTGGCCGCAATCGTTTCGCGTGTAGCAGCCCGGATCACCCGAACGTCGCCTTCAAACGAGACAAACCGCGCGCCGGACGGCTGCTTGAGTTCCGCCAGGCTCTTGAACGGGTTCCCGTAAATCTTGACGTAGACCGCCGCTCCGACGGCCGTACAGCAGAGCAGAAAGGTGGCGATCACGAGATAGAGAAAGCGCTTCTCGACAATCCACCAATCAAAGGCAAATCGACTGGTTTTGTTGGCAACCATTAGGTGATCTTAGGAAGAGGCCTTGAAAACTGAGACCGTGTGCGGTTTTAAGGCGCTAACTGGGCCGCACGATCTATGGGTGTGAGTCCGAAATGGCGTTAGTGGGGCGTAAACCCACCGGTTTCAGGTAGCAACACTACCGGGTTGGAATTTAACACACGTTCGAAGCCCGGTTCAAGCATGTTTATCAACGTAAAGCACGATTTTTGTATGCTATTTCTTGCTTGAATCGAAATCTGCGGGCATATCCACCTCGATCTTATGCGCTTCGTCGCTCGGGAAGAGGAACGACGCGGCCACCGAGCCACCCAGGACGAGGGCGACGAAAACAAGGGAAAACTTGGTGGGAATGTGCACTCCGACGGCGGAGACCAGCATTTTTACCCCGATAAACGTCAGGACGAGGGCCAGCCCGAACCGTAAATAACGGAATTTGTCCACCACACCCGCCAGCAGAAAATACATCGACCGCAGGCCCAGAATGGCAAAGACGTTGGACGTGTAAACGATAAACGTGTCGCGGGTGATGACGAAAATCGCCGGAATCGAGTCCACGGCAAAGACGAGATCCGTGATTTCCACTACGATCAGCACGAGCAGCAACAGCGTTCCCGTCCGCTTACCGTTGATCGTGGTGAAAAATTTCTCGCCGTCATACTGACGGGAAATGGGCAGAAACCGCGTCACCAGCCTGACTATCGGATTCTGTTCCGGATGGATCTCGACTTCTTCCTGCTTGAACATCTTCAGGCCGGTGTAAACCAGAAACGCGCCAAAGATGTAAATGATCCAGTGGAACCGCTGAATCAGGGCCGCGCCGATGAAGATCATCGTCAGGCGCATGATTAAAGCGCCCATCACGCCCCAGAAGAGCACGCGATGCTGAAATATCGCCGGTACCTTGAAGTAAGAAAAGATCAGCAGAAAGACGAACAGATTGTCGACTGAGAGCGATAACTCGATGAGATAACCGGTTACGAAATCCCATCCGGCTGACGAGCCGCGGTAATAGAAGACGAGGCCGGCGAAGATTGACGCCAGAGTGATCCAAACGCCACTCCAGACCCACGCTTCCCGGTATTTGATTGTGTGAGCTTTGCGATTGAAGAGCCCGAGATCCAGGCTGAGCATCGTCAAAATAAATAGACTAAACCCCACCCAGAGCCACGTTGCGCCGCCGATTCCATTCATTCGGGGGTGTAAAATAGCATCTGCCTCCACTCTGAGCAATCAGCGCTGGCCCCGACCAAGACCAAACATAGATAACGCTCGGAGTTGCAGGGGTTCGTGCGTCTCCTTTACAATCCGCCCTTCGCCTGAAAGGTACTAAAACCCATGCTCAAACAACTCGGACGACTCGAACGAACCCGCAACATCGTCATTCTCGGCTTCGCCATTCTGATGGCGGTCAGCTTGATCTTTTTCTACGCGCCCGGCCGCTCTGCCAGCACTATCGACCCTACGAGAAACACGGAAACAGTGGCGAAAGTCGGGTCGAATCTGATCAGCGTTGCCGACATCGCGCGCGCGAGAGAGAGCTACGCGCGGTATGGCCAACCGATGATGTTTGGCAACCGCATGCTGCTCGACGGCTTGATCAGCAAGTTTGTCATGTTGGCGGAAGCTGAGAGGTTGGGCCTTGCGGCGAGCGACGCTGAAGTCGCCGAGAAGATTCGCGAAGACTATAAGGACCCCTCGGGTAAGTTCGACATCGAAGCGTACAAGAAGTCGGTACTCGAGACTTACGGCGACATCGAGAAGTTTGAGAACGACACGCGCGCCGCTATCTCGCAGCGCAAGCTGATGGCGTTTCTGGCCGCCAGCGTGAATGTGTCCGACGAAGAGATCGAAGAAGAGTACAAACGCCGCAACACGCAGTTCGACGTCAGCTACATCTCCCTCACGGCCGACAAGCTGGCCGCGAAGATTCAGCCGAGCGACGAGGAATTGCGCACCTATTTCGAGAGTCACAAGAACGAATACCGTTTTGAAGAGCCGCAGCGGAAAGTTCGTTACATCTTCATCAACACCGAAAAGGCCGGTTCCAAACTAAGCATCTCCGATGCTGATCTGAAAACTGAGTACGATGGACTGGCGCCGCAATACAAAGAAGCCGGTTTGAAGATTCAACAAATCTTTCTGCGAGTTGCGCGCAAGGACCTCGAGCCGCAGGTGGAGAAAAAGACGAGCGACCTGATTGCCAAGTTGCGCGGCAAAGATGGCACGGCGACGGAAGCGGCGTTTGGAGAAGCCGCTAAAGGTCAGTCGGAAGATCCGGCGACAGCGCGAAACAATGGTTATCTCGCGAAACCATTCAAGAAGAACCCCAACAAGGTCCACAGTCTTTACGATCGTGTCGCCGACATGCGACCGGGCGAGGTTACCGACGTGCCGATCAAATACGACGGCAACTACTACATCCTGCGTCGCGGCGAGCCAGTGCCCAAGACGTTCGAGGAAGCGAAGCCTGAGTTGCTCGTGTCGTTGCGCAACCGTAAAGGTTACGGCGTCGCGTTTCAGCTCGCGCAGAAGATCCAGGCGAAGTTGAAGGAAGTTAAGGATCCGCAGAAGGTGGCCCAGGAGTTCGCTGCCGAAGCGAACATGACACCGGCCGAAATGGTCCGTGAAACTGCTTACATCAAGCCTGGCGACGACGTGCCTAACGTGGGTGTGAACCAGCAGTTTGAGTCGGCGTTGACGACGCTTGCTAATCCGAACGATATCGGCGAAGTTACCGGTATTAAAGATGGTTTCGCGATCCCGATGCTCGTCGATAAGAAGGACCCGCGAGTTCCCGAATTCGACGAAGTAAAGACGAAGGTTGCGGAAACACTGAAACAGCAGAAGGCGAAGGAGCAGCTCGAGCAGAAGGCGAAAGACCTGATCGCCGCTATCACTGGACCAGGCGATATCAAGGCGCTTGGTGAACGCGAGGGTTTCGATGCGGGTCTTGAAGAAGGATACCGGCGCGAGTCGGCGCTTGGTAAAGCCGGCGTGAGTGAACTGCTTGATGCTGCGGTCTATAACCTGAAGGAAGGCGAGTTCTCGAAGACGCCGATCAGAGTTGACGACAAGTGGGTGATCGTCGGGCTTGTTAAGCGTAACAACGCGAACATGGCGAGCTTCAGCGCCGAACGCGATCGCATCAAGCAAACGATGTTACGCGATCGTCAGAGTCAGGTGTTTCAGGATTACCTCGCCGGCGCTGAGGAGCGCATGAAGCGCGAAGGCAAGATCACGATCTATGAGAAGGTACTGGCGCAGTTGGATGCGGCTGAGCCCGCGGCCCAGCCGTTACCCGGTGGACTAAACTTCCCGAACTTCCCGGTTAAGTAGAGTTCAGGTTAATAAACCTTCAATCACGCGACGTCCGCCTGAAGTTCCCGAGCGAGCAACAGGCGGACGTCGATGTTTTTGAACATGTGAGATCCGCCTCAAGTTCGGAGCGAGCAACAGGCGGATATTGATTTTTGAACAGGCTTAGTTTCCGATCAGTGGACCAATGTCTGCTGAGGGAACGGCGGTGCGGATTTGCAGTTCGTTTGCGTCCGCGACGATCTTGAGATTCGTCAACGCGCTTGTCGCGAAAACTCTCCGCGCCCCAGACAAGCGTCCAACAAACGCCGATCCCACTTCCTTCAAGACGTTCAGCGTATTGCTAAGACTGCTTGCCGCTTGCGGGCTGACCGCTTTTCCTCCCAG
>JAICGQ010000160.1 GCA_025923035.1 Pyrinomonadaceae bacterium
GAGGCCCAGGGCGTCGCTTATCACGAACAGGTCAACGCGCTCGGCGCTCAGGGCGTCGCGTTGGTTGAAACGTTGAAGGTGATTGGCGAAAAGGGTGTGCGCATTACGCCCGACGTCATGGCAACGGGAGGTGGAGCTGAAGGTGGCGGCGGCATCGGCACGCTGTTACTGCTCAACCTGTTCCGCGAACGGCTGAACATCCCCACGCCGAACGGTGAAAAAGTAACACGTTAATTAGTCGAAAACGTCAAATCCGTGTTCTCCTCATCTCAACGAGGGGAACACGGATTATAATCCCGCCGCTTTTGCTCCTACACTCGACCCCGGGAACGCCTCATGAAAGAGCGAATCGCCGTCATTACCCTGATCCTGTTCATTGCCGCCATCAGCCTTTTCTTATCGACGAAGGTTTCGCCTCCGTAAGCTAACGCTTCTCCAGGTACAGTTGTGCGGCCATCTTCGTAAGCTTCCACACGCGGGACCACGCGATGCGGCTGTCGCCGTTCTCTCGTCCGGTCAACTTGTCGAAGATCAACTGGCGGAAAATCCGGCCCTCGCGTCGCAACATAAACTCCTTCGCAAACGGTTTCGCCGTTTCAAAGAAGCTGAACTCCGGATCGGTCACAACACCGATGCCCTCGAGCGTCATCAACGCGCGCATGATGTAAGTGAAGTTTGACGGCAGCCGGAAAGGATACTCGTACATCACTTCCGCGAGATCGTAAGTGAGTTCCTTGAAGTTCACTTCCCCGAGTTTCAGGTTCAGGTAGTGTTTGAAAAGACCTTCGACGACCGGTCGCACCGTTTCCGGATCGACTCCGGGCTTCAGGAAATTGAGATTGATGATGTCCTGGCCCAGCCCGTGAACGTCGCGACTGACGACGTGGAAGAACGCGTCGATCATCTGCGTCTGAAGTTTCGGGTTGATGCGTCCGACCATGCCGAAATCGAAGAACGCAAGATGACCGCTGTCCATCACCAGCAGGTTTCCCGGATGCGGATCGGCGTGGAAGAACCCGTCCTCGAGTAGTTGCTTCAGATACGTGCGAATCAGCAACCGGTTGACCTTCACCGGCGAGATGCGGTTCGCTTTCAGTCCTGCGATGTCAACCACTTTCGTGCCGCGAATGAATTCAAGCGTCAACACGCGCGTGCTGGTGTGTGACCAGAAGATCTTCGGGACACGAACCGCGCGCCACGTGCGGAAGTTGTAGCGGAATCGATCGGCGTTTCGTCCTTCCTTCACGTAGTCCATCTCTTCGAAGATGGTCGTGTGAAACTCGCGCAGCATTCCTTCCCAGTCGGCGTTCTCGTTTGCCCTCGGGAAGAAACGGTTCGTGAGCTTGACGAGGCGAAACAGGATCGCAACGTCGAAACTGATGATTGACTCAAGTTCCGGACGTTGAACTTTGACGGCGACTTCCTCACCGGTTCTCAAGCGCGCGCGATAGACCTGTCCGAGTGATGCTGCGGCGATCGGCTCGCTGTCGATCTCCGGATAGAGCTCGTGAAGCGGGCGTCCGAGTTCTGCTTCGATTCGCGCGAAGGCTTCGGCCGTTGAAAACGCGGGTACGTTGTCCTGCAGCGTTGCGAGCTGTTTGACGTACTCGAGCGGCAGCAGATCGGCGCGCGTTCCGAGCGCCTGACCGATCTTGATGAACGTTGGACCAAGATCGATCAACGACTCGCGCAGCCAGGCGGCTTGTTTTTCGAGTCGTGCCTGCTTGCGCGCTGAACCTTCGGCGCCGCGAAAGATCGCGAAACGCAGAATGCGAATGAAGCGATCGACTGCGGAGAAAACGCCGGCTTTGATCCAGGCATTGAAACGCGCCCGCCGTCCCCGCTCGCGCGCCATCTCGCGAAACCGCGTCACCAAACGTTTGTTGAAATCAGCGCGTACGTCGTAAGTGTCGAGAAACAGATAGAGCGAGAAGAGTCCGAGCACACGCGCGACTCGCACCGCGCGCAGCCATCCGCGAAATCCGCGTCCCTCCAGCAGCTCATCGACCATCTCTTCCGACAAAGGCTTAGGTTGCGACTCGGAAACCTTAGCCGGGGCGTCGAGTGTTTGTTTCGGTCTGAGAATAAGTTGTTGATTAATAGCCATTCTTTTAAATAACTGACAGCATGTGCTTCGTGCCTGCGCGTTCGAAATAACTATTCGCGCGCGCGACGTCCCGCGAAATCTGCGTTTTCAACTCGTCGATTGAACTGAACTTTCGCTCGTCGCGCAAACGATGCAGGAAGCGAACACGCACGACGTCGCCGTAAAGGTCGCCGTCCCAGTTCATTACGAAGGTCTCAACTGAAGGTTCCGTGGCGTCGCCGAACGTCGGCCGCAAGCCGACATTCGTTACGCTGCGTCGCCATTGCCCTTCTATCAAAGTGCCGGTCACGTAAACACCGTTCCTGGGTATGACGCGGTTGTGTGGGTGCAGGTTGGCCGTCGGAAAACCCAACTGATGACCACGTTCACTGCCGTGTTCGACACGCGCTTCCACGCCATACGGACGGCCCAACATGCGTCGCGCAAGGTTTACCCGGCCATGCGTCAACAGCTCGCGAATCTTGCTCGAACTTACTCGCCGCCCGCGCAATCTCACCTCGGGCACTTCGCCGGCAACGAAACCAAGTTCGCCGCCGACACGCCGCAGCAGTTCGATGTTCCCTTCGCGGTTGTGTCCGAAAGCGAAGCCTTTACCGAGATACACCTCGCGCGCATGCAAACGGTCCATCACGACGTCGCTCAAAAACTCACGCGCGCGCACGGCCGCAAACTCGGGCGTGAAGCGCAACACGATCGTCTGTTCGATCCCCAGCACGCCCAGCGCTTCGATCTTCTGATCGAAAGTCTGTAGCAATGGCGGCGCCGACTCCGGATGCAACACGGCGCGCGGATGCGGATCGAAAGTGATGACCGTCGGCACGGCATCGACCGCGCGCGCCCGCTCGACCACCGTGCTCATAATCAACTGATGCCCCAGATGCAGGCCGTCGAACACACCCAGCGTTAACACGGTGGGACGAAGTATTTCGGCGTTGTCAGTTCCGTGAAAAAGACGCATAAGATATTGCCGCTTGCCAATTGCCGATTTCCAATTGGCGATTTTCGACTGTCGAATTATTGGTTGAGCTATTCATGTTCGTAAATTGGCAATTGGCAATGATCAATCGGCAATGACAAGTCCATCGTAAGCAAACTCGACACCCGGAGGCAGGCGCGCGGAATCGCGGGCATGTTTGATGTCGTGAGCGATATGCGTAAAGTACGTGCGACGCGGCTTCAACCGCTCGACGTACTCCAGCGCTTTCTCGACCCACAGATGTGTCGGATGTTCGCGGAAACGCAGACAATCGAGCACGAGCGCATCCAGTCCCTGCAACGCGTCGATCGTCACTTGCGGAATCTCGCTGAGATCCGTCAGGTATGCAAAGTCGTTGAAGCGATAGGCCATCACGGGCAACCGGCCGTGGATCACTTCGAGCGGAGTGATCTCCAGTTTCTCGCCGATGCAAAAACCCGCGCCGGGCGCGACGACGTTCGGGATGACCATCGGTAGACCACCACCGAAATGCGACGGCTCGAAGATGTATTTGAACATGCGCTTGATGTCGACCCATGCGCGTTCATTCGCATGAACGTTCAGCGCTCCGAAACGAAAGTTGAGCGGGCGGATGTCGTCAAGACCGAAGATATGATCGGCGTGACAGTGTGTGATCAGAACCGCGTCGAGACGTTTCAGACCAAAGCGCAGCGCTTGCTGTCGAAAGTCGGCTGATGTGTCAACGAGCACGGTCCGGTCGTCGTGTTCGACGATGACGGAAACTCGAAGACGCTTGTCGCGAGGATCGTCGGACGTGCAGGTTTCGCATTCACAACCGATTGACGGGACGCCGGTGGAAGTTCCTGTGCCGAGGAAGGTGAGTTTCATGTTCGTAGTGCTTTGTACTTTGTTCTTTGTGCTTTGTACCTGACGCGCACAAACGACAAAGTACAAACACAAAGAACAAAGCACTAAGAGCTCAACTTCCTCCGGTGATGTCCCTGCCGCTAAACGTGCGAGCTTTCTGCGGAGCGTTGATCAACGACACGTACTGCATGCGCAAATCGTGGAGCAGGCCTTCGAGCATGTTTCGTTCCGCCACGCTAAGATTTCCCGACGTCTTCTTCTGCAACATGCCCAGGATGTCGATCCAGTGCTTGCCTAATTCGGGATCGACCTCGCGTTGATGCGTGACCGGGTGTTCCATCATTCCGAGCGCCGACGCGGCGTTCGAAGCAATCGACATCACGAAACTTATAAAACTCGCCGGATCCTGCGCGTCGGCAAGCTCTTCTTCCGTCAACTCCGGGTCTTCCGGAGCGATGCTCGGCGGCGGAGGCGGAGGCTCCGGTTCAGACTGCGACTGCGCTTCGATCGGGGCCGCAACGGGTTCGGGCGCTGCTGCTTTGGGTTCTTGTTTCGGTTCCGGCTTCGGTTCGGGCTTTTCCTCGTCCGGGACGTCGCGAACCGTCCCGTCAGCATTGAAAAGTCGCCGATCCGTGACTTTGAAAGTGGGCTGATCGTCCTTCATGCCGTTATTAAAACATGATCCGTGTTTCGCATAAAAACACGGATCACCTTAGACTACTCGCATGCCAGCAACATTCAGTGATCTCGTAGCTTTGATGGATCGTCTGCGCTCGCCGACCGGCTGTCCCTGGGACCGCGAACAAACCTACGCCACACTCGCGCCGATGCTGCTCGAGGAAGCGTACGAGGCGTTTGAAGCCGTCGAAGAGGCCCGCGAAGGTAAACCGGAAGAACTGCGGGACGAGCTCGGCGATCTGTTGTTTCAGATCGTTTTCTACGCGCAGGTTGCCAGGGAACGCGACGAATTCACGATCGACGACGTCACTACCGCCATTCACGACAAGATGGTGCGCCGTCATCCGCACGTCTTCGGCGACGTCACCGCCGACGACTCAGCGACCGTGTTGCTGAATTGGGAAACGATGAAGGCCGAAGAGCGTCGCGCGGCTGGGAAAAAGGAAGACGCCAAGACCTCGCTGCTCGACGGTGTTTCGTCAAAAGCGCCTGCGCTGATGGAAGCTCATCAGCTTTCGACCAAAGCCGCCCGCGTCGGTTTCGACTGGCGGAACGTCGACGAGATCTTCGACAAGTTGCAGGAAGAGATCGAGGAGTTGCGCGTCGCGATCCGGAACCATTCAGACGTTAAAGACGAGGCGAACCATGCGCACGTTCGAGAAGAGATCGGCGACCTGTTGTTCGCGGCGACGAACATCGCGCGCCATCTTCAAGTCGAACCGGAAGCGGCGTTGAAGTTAACCAACCGGAAGTTTCGCCGCAGGTTCCGTCACATCGAAAACGCGCTCGAAGAACAAGGCAAGACATTCGATTCGACTTCGATCGACGAAATGGAAAACCTGTGGCAACAAGCAAAGCAACAAGCTTAGCGCGCTACCACAGGTTCGATTTAACTTAATTGTGTTTAGTCGTTGATCCGCACTGACCGGAACACGTTCTGAAACGCGTTCTCGAAATTCCGCTCACCTTGCGGCGCAACCGCGACCATGTAGAGAATTCGACCATCGCGCAATTGCGTCGTGATTAGACGAACGTTCTCACCGCGGCCAGTCGCCTCGTTGACGTTGGTCAACGTCGACAATATTGCCGTACGTCCATCGAGCGTCGTACGCTGCGAGCCGCCAGTCGCACGCAGGTTAGCGTTGCCCTGCGCGAAACCGTTAAGCAGCTCCTGGGTCGCGCTTGTCAGATTGCGGCTGTTGGTCTGGGCCACACCGAAGCTCGTACCGTGCGTGTAAACGGCCTGACCGTTGTACTGACCATACGCACCTTCAGGCGCAAACCAAACGGCGTTTCCGTCGTTAATCTGACGCCAGTTTCCCGGCACGCTCACCTGCAAGCCACCGTTGAAGATCGAGTAGTTCTGATAACGCGACGAGGGATACTCAACGCGCCCGACCGGACGATTCTCCGGGTAGTTCCCGGTGTTTTCGCCGACGGGATAACGCTGTCCGCCCTGCGCAATCTCCTGCATTGAAGGAGCGCGTCCATAACCGCGGAGTCGCTGCTGAATCGTCTGAAACTCGCGCGTGTCGCGCGAGCCTGCGGTCACTTGCAGCATCTGCGCTTCACGATTGATGCGCGCGTAACGATCGCTCGGACTCGGGTGACTGCTCAAAAAACCGCCGCTGCCGCCACCCTGCTGTTGAATCGTGCGAAACATGTTCGCCAGATCGCGCGGGTCGTAACCGGCACGCGCCATAATCTGCGAGCCGAGGATGTCTGCTTCAGTTTCATACTCGCGGCTAAACTTCAGCAGGTAGACGGCGAAAGGCGCCTGGGCCAGCTGGCCCACGCCCGGGCCGCCGAGGATAGTTCCGGCAATGCCCGCGATACCCGCGAGCAGACCGTACTTCTGACCCTTCGTCGCCTGGGCCGTACCGTGTCGCAGCGCAACGTGAGCGATCTCGTGGGCCATCACGCCGGCCATCTCGCCCTCCGTGCGCGCGGCTTCGATCATGCCCCGGTTGACGAACATAGGACCACCAGGCAGCGCAAACGCGTTGATGTCTCGTGCGTTTACGACTTTAAAGTTGTACCTGAATTCGGAATGCTGAAATTGCGACGGAATCGCATTCACCAACCGCCGACCGACGTCTTCGACATAGTTCTGCACTTGCCCGTCGCGCAGCAGCGGCATCTGTTGCTCGACTTCCTGGGCCGCCTGCCGTCCGAGCTGAACATCATCCTGAATACTGTATTTGTTACTGCGATACTTAATCGGCGTTTGAGCCAGCGCGGCCAGCGGCATCAGTGCGACTGCGACCAGCGCGAGCCACGCGATCAGGCCCCGTTTTTTAATAGACGATTTCATATTCATCAACTTTCCTTTCCGGCGTCGATGCACCAAAACGCAACAGGAATACACGGATTTGGTTTGATTTATTCCGTGTTTACTGCTGAATTGGCCGGACCGCCAACCCTGACCCTAGGACTTGCAACGACGATGCCAGTGACCGCCCGTCAACCCTGATTGCGCGGCTCGATGTGCTCGTTAAACCATTTGGCGGGCTCAGCCAGTGGGGGAAGATTGTGCGGCTGACCTCGCCACACGTGCAGCATTGAAATTATGAGGAAGATCGTCGATCCAAGGTTGAACAAGACCTGGCCAAAATCGCCACCGCCAACCAAGCTAATCCCCTTGAAGATCGCCCCGATTGCCAGAAATGCGATATGCAGCGCGAGCGCCTGCGAAGCGTGAAAACGCACCTTCAGTTCGCGGCGGGGGACCAGAAACAACTCCAGCAGCGAAACGACGATGCCGACGTACGGCGCGTAGGCCAGCATCAACGCCCATTTTTCCGGTAGTGAAATACCTGCAACCAGGCGTGACGGATGCTGGTAGTCCGCGGGACTCTGGTACACAGTGTCCCTCGGATGGTGTTGTTGATACTGCGCGGGCGGTGCATAAGTAGGTGGAATGAACACCGACGGATACGGGGCTTCCAGCGGAGGATTGTCGTAACGACGAGTGGGCGCCTCGGAATAGACGTTCTGACGCGCGTGTTCGCCCGGATTTGCAGGTGGTGTCCAGGACGGAGGTTGTTCGCCTACCTGACGTGTCGAGCCTCCGACTTGCTGCGTCTCGCCGCCGCCGGCGCTCTCGCCCCACGACTCCTCGGCCTTGCGTTCAATGTCAGGATCCAGTGGATTTGTGTCGTATTTGCTCTTCTTTGTTTCCACTATGCTGCCCCCGGCAAATGCGGTTCAATCTTACTCGTCTGCGATCTCATACTCAACCTGATGCCAGCGGTGTTCGCGCTCCGAAATGTTGAACGCCTTCACCACTGGACCATCGCCGCCGAGTCCAATGATTAGATACGTTGCGGAAGGGTAAAAAGCTTGCCTGATGTCGGTTTCTGACGGGCTGGGTTCGGCGGCACGAGGATGGGAGTGATAAATGGCGAGCAGTTCCTCGCCGCGATCGCGCATTTGTCGCTGGGCGGCGAAGAGGTCTTCCGGAGCGGCTTCGTAACGCACCTCCGGATCGGCCGTGACGTTGCGGAGTCGATAAAGTGACTTTGCCTCCGTGCCTGACGATCCGCCAACGAGCCCACAACATTCCGCCGGCGCAGCTTCACGGGCATGAGCGATCATTGCCTCGAGATGTTCGCGGCGAAGCTGAATCGTCGGCATTTACTTTGGTCCGGCTAATCCTCAACTATACGGAGATGCAACTCGTCTAACTGCTTCGGATCGACGCCCCCGGGAGCGTCGATCATTAGATCGGCGGCGGACGCGGTCTTCGGAAACGCGATCACGTCGCGCATGTTGTCCGTGCCGGCGAGCACCATCATCAGCCGATCGATACCGGGCGCGATGCCACCGTGCGGCGGTGTGCCGTATTCGAGCGCGTCGAGAAAGAACCCGAATCGTTCGCGCGCTTCTTCAGTCGTCATACCTAAGGCTTTGAAAACGAGTCGCTGCACATCGCGACGGTGAATACGAATCGATCCGCTGGCCATCTCGACGCCGTTGATAACCGGGTCATACGCCTTCGTTCGGATCTGCCCGAGCAGGTTTGTTTCGCCGCCCTCGACAGCGCGTTCGAGCAGCTGCAAATCTTCATCGACAGGTGAAGTGAACGGATGGTGCATCGAGTAGTAGCGGCCGTCCTCTTCGTGAAACTCGAACATCGGAAAGTCGGTGACCCAGAGCGGCGCGTACACATCGGACGGAATCAGGTTCTCGCGCTTCGCTACTTCATTTCGCAACGCGCCCAAACTCGCAGCCACGACTTTCGGCTTACCGGAAACGATCAGCACCGCATCACCTTTTTCCGCACCCGCGGTATCTGCGATTTTCGCAACAGTCTCCGCACCCAAAGCCTTCAGCAGCGATGACGAGATCTCATCACCCAGCTTGATCCACGCGAGAAACTTCGCGCCATACCGCTTCGCAAACTCCTGAAGCTCGTCAAGCGTCTTGCGCGAAAGCTTTGCGCCGCCCGACACAACGATTCCCTTGGCTTGTTCGCCTTCCGCCAGCCCTGGCACGTCAATTTCCTTTAACTCCAATCCCTGAATGCGCAGGTCTGGCTTGTCGGATCCGAACCGGTTCATGACTTCCGCAAACGTGAACCGTGGAAACGGCACGGGCAGATCGACGTTGATGAGTTTGAATACGCTCGCAAACAGACCTTCAATCAAGCGGTAAATATCTTCGAGTCGCGCAAAACTCATCTCGACGTCGAGTTGCGTAAACTCCGGCTGTCGGTCGGCGCGCAGATCTTCGTCGCGGAAGCAGTGCGCGATCTGAAAGTACTTATCGAGGCCGCCAATCATGCACAACTGTTTGAAAAGCTGAGGCGACTGCGGCAGCGCGAAAAACTTTCCGGGTTGAATGCGCGACGGCACGATGTAGTCGCGCGCGCCTTCCGGCGTCGACTTGATCAGGATCGGCGTTTCGATCTCGGTGAAACCTTGCGCCGTCATGTAGCGGCGGATTTCGTTTGTGACACGATGACGCAAGTGCAGGTTCGCTTGAAGCTGCGAGCGCCGGAGATCGAGGTAACGAAACTTCAGACGAAGATCTTCGCTGGCGAGTGCGTCGCCCGAGGCGTCGAGTTGAAACGGCGGCGTGCGCGCGTCGTTTAGAACGAACAACTCTCGCGCACGCACTTCCACGTCGCCGGTAGCGATTTTCGGATTACGCGTGTTTGCGTCGCGCGCAACGACGTCGCCTTTCACAGCGATGACGTACTCGCCGCGCAAGTCCTTCGCTTTCGCATGTGCTTCAGACGCGTCTTCGGAATTGAACACGACCTGAGTAATACCGGCACGATCGCGCAGGTCGACGAATGTGAGCTCGCCGAAGTCGCGGCGCTTCGCTACCCAACCCATGAGTAAAACGTTATTGCCAATGTGTTCCGCACGCAGTTCACCGCATGAGTGCGTGCGTTCAAGGTTTCCTAAATGGTCCAACATTTTATGTTTCCAATTAAACTGCCTGCGCGATTTCCAATCGATTCCCTCCGGGATCGCGCACGTAGAAACGCTGCACACCGGGGATAGGAACATCGTCGGGGAGGATCTCGACGCCCGCCTGACGGAAGCGCTCTTCCGCTTCGCTAAGATTGTTAACTGTGTAGCACACGTGGCGCTTGCTCTTATTCTCCACGTCGTCTTCAACCGACAGGTGAAGTTGCACCGGACCCAATTGATACCACGCGCCGCCGCGACCGCGCGACGATTCCGGCTTGGGAACCTCGGTCAGGCCCATTACGGCGCCGTAGAAGTGCTTCGTCGCGTCTTCTAACGAACGCGGTACGGTGACGTTGACGTGATGAATCGCGGCCTGCATGTTTGATTACTTCGCCTGCGATTTCATCGTCGCGTTGAAGTCCGCTGACTTGTTGCGCGGAATACTCAACGAGCTCCATTCAGTCGATCGGAAATGCTTCGCGAGGAAGACGATCTGACCGATGTGATACGCGTAGTGTGTCATCTGACGATTGAGCGCCTGCACGATCGAGTGCGGCTCGCCGCGAATCGTCACTGTTTTTTCGAAGTCTTCCGGCTTCAAGGGCTCGACGGCGGCGAAGACGCAGGCCCAACCGCGCTCCCAGTAGTTGAGCACGTCTTCTTTGGTCGTGTTCGCCTCGATCACAAACTCCATGTCGCGGTTACGATTCGGCTTCTCACCGTCGCTCGTCAGGAAGTCGGTCCAGCGCGAAA
>JAICGQ010000161.1 GCA_025923035.1 Pyrinomonadaceae bacterium
CGGTCTCGAAGGCACGAAGATCAAAGTCGAAAAAGGGTTTATTCAAATCGACGAGTTTCAGCAAACGGGCGAGAAAGGTGTTTATGCTATCGGCGACGTCGTGCCGACTCCGTTGCTGGCGCACCTCGCGTCGAAAGAAGGGATCGTCGCGGTCGAACATCTGGCTGGAAAGAAAGACGTTCGGCCGATCAATCTGCGGCTCGTGCCGAACTGCACGTACTGCGATCCGGAAGTCGCGTCAGTCGGGCTGACGGAAGCGAAGGCGAAGGAGCAGGGTTACGACGTGAAGGTTGGGAAGTTTCCGTTCTCGGCGTCAGGCAAGGCGCGCATCATTGGCGAAGAAGAAGGTTTTGTGAAGATCGTCAGTGAGAAGAAGTACGACGAGATTCTCGGTGTTCACATCATCGGCCCGCATGCGACGGAGTTGATCGCCGAAGCGTGCGTGGCGATGCAACTCGAATCGACGGCGGACGAGTTGGGCCGAACGATGCACGCCCACCCGACGATCTCGGAAGCCGTGATGGAAGCAGCCGAAGGCGTTCACGAGCTGGCAATACACATTTAACAATGGACCAAACTGAGAACACGAATCAAAAGAATAACGGCGGCGGTGAGAAACATGGCCGGGGCAGACGTCCGGGGGACGAGCGTTTTCAGATGCGCATCAGCACGAAATACGAGCCGCTCAAGTCGGCCGACGGCAAACCCCTTAGCTGCTCGACCGAAACGACCCTGAAACCCGATCAGCAACTGGAGCTTTATCGCTACCTGAAACTGACGCGTCTCGTCGAAGAACGGCTCGTGAACCTCTATCGACAGACGAAAGTCGTCGGCGGCGTTTTTCGCTCCCTGGGCCAGGAAGCGACCGCAGTCGGCAGCGCTTACGCATTGCAACCGCAGGACTTCATCACGCCGTTGATCCGCGATCTCGGCGCCGTTCTCGTCAAAGGCATTCGCCCGCGCGACATCTTCGCGCAATACATGGCGAAGGCCGGCGGTCCATCAGGCGGAAAAGATCTGAACATCCACTTCGGCGACATGGAGAAGGGCTTCATCGGTCCGATTTCGCACCTCGGCGATATGATCCCCGTGATGACGGGCATCCTGCTGGGCGCGCGGTTCAAGAAGAAGGACTTCGTCGGCGTAGCGTACATCGGCGACGGCGGCATGAGCACCGGCGCGTTTCATGAAGGACTCAACTTCGCGGCGGTCCAACGTCTACCGTTGATCGTGATCGCCGAACACAATCACTACGCATACTCGACCCCCACCAGTCTTCAGACTGCTGTTCACGATCTCGCCGAGAAGGCTGCCGGTTACGGAATTCCGGCGCACATCGTCGACGGCAACGACGTCGTGGCTTGTTATGAAGTAACGAAGCACGCTGCCGATTACGCGCGTCGCGGCGGCGGCGCCGTGCTGATCGAAGCGAAAACCTACCGTCGCAAAGGTCACGCTGAGCACGACGATCAGCGTTACGTTGCTGCGGGCGAAGTCGAATGGTGGGAAACGCACAACGATCCGATCGATCGTTACGAGCGTTATTTGCTGGAGTGTAATTTAGCGACCAAAGAGCAACTCGAGGAGATCGTGGCGGGCGTTCTTCGCGAGATTGACGAGGACTGCGCCTGGGCCGAGTCTTCACCCTTGCCCGAGGGCCAGCAGGCGGCGTACGGAGTTTTTGATAACGACGTGGTGCCGCCGGCGTTCCGGCCCGGAGTTTTGGAGGCGTAACTATGACGCTCAGAAGAGCTCATCACGATTACAATTACTACAAGCTACGTACCGAAGGTACCTCACTTACTGGAGGAAAAAAGATGGGATATGTTTATGCGGACATCGACCTCACAAACGAAGATGATCTCGCTCTCGCTCGACGCGGCAAGTTGCCGGCAGATGAAGTCAAGACGGTCAGAGTCAGGGCCCTGGTAGACAGCGGCGCCTGGGACCTTACAATCAGCGAAGAAATTCGAAAACAACTCGATCTGCCCATAGTTGGGAAGGACTGGGCCAAAATGGCAGACGACACGATAGTAGCGATAGACCTCGCGGGTCCGATCCACCTTCGGTTCGAGACTCAGACGACTCTTGTCCACAAAGCGATCGTTCTGCCCACGACGTCTGACGTCTTGTTGGGTGCTCTGGCCATGCAGGGTCTCGACGTCTACATCGATCCAAAATCGGAACGGCTCATGGTTCCTCCACAGACGGTGGATAATCCCAAGTCGAAAATTCGATATTACAGGCGAGAACTTCGCCCGAGTATCTAACATGTCAACAGCAGTCAAAAAAGAACACAAATCAGCACGGCCTGAACGCGGGGGTCAGGCCACGCTTGTAGAGGCGATTCGCCAGGGAATCTGGGAAGAGATGGAACGCGACCCCGACGTGTTCGTCATCGGCGAAGACGTCGGCGCCTACGGCGGCGCGTTCAAAGTCACGGACGGTTTGATCGACGAGTTTGGCAACGAGCGCGTCGTCGACACGCCGATCTCCGAAGGTGCGATCGTCGGCGCAGCTTGCGGCGCGGCGTTGATGGGCATGCGGCCGATCGCGGAGTTTCAGTTTATCGATTTCATTTCCGCCGGGTTCGATCTGCTGACGAACTACGCAGCGAAGTGTCGTTATCGCTGGGGCGCCGGTCTGCCGGTGGTATTTCGTGGACCATGCGGTTCGGGAGTTCGCTCGGGTCCGTTCCATTCGCTTAACGCCGAGTCGTTTTTCCTGAACACTGCGGGACTGAAGATCGTCGAGCCGTCGACTGCGTACGACGCGAAAGGTTTGATCAAGGCGGCGATTCGCGATCCCGATCCCGTGCTCTTCTTCGAGCACAAGAAACTCTATCGCTTGCCGCGTCTGCGTGAAGAGCTGCCGTCGGACGATTACATCGTCGAGATCGGAAAGTCGCGCGTCGCGCGTGCCGGACGCGATCTTTCGATCATCACGTTTGGCGCGATGGTGTTGACGGCGCTCGACGCCGCCGAGGAACTCGAAAAAGAAGGCCTGGACGTCGAGGTGATCGACCTGCGCACCCTGGCGCCACTCGATCGGCCGGGCATTCTCGCCAGCGTGAAGAAGACGAGCAAGGCGATCGTGTTGCACGAAGCTTCGCGAACGGGCGGTATCGGCGGTGAGATCGCCGCGATCCTCGCGGAAGAGGCGTTTGAATGGCTGGATGCACCGGTGGTCCGGGTGGCCTCGATCGACACGCCAGTGCCGTATTCGCCGCCGCTCGAAGACTATTACTTACCGCAAATCAAAGATGTGGTTGACGTCGCGCGAAAGCTTGCGGCGTATTGAGATTCAAGTAAATCAGGTTGGAGAAAAGATGAGTACTGAAGTGGTGATGCCGCAAATGGGCGAGTCCATTGCGGAGGGAACGATTACGAAGTGGTTGAAAAAGGTTGGCGAGCACGTCGACCGGGATGAACCGTTGTTTGAGATCTCGACCGACAAGGTCGACGCGGAGATTCCGTCGCCGGCTGCGGGGACGTTGACGGAAGTTCGGTACAAAGAAGGCGACACGGTTGAAGTAAACACTGTTGTGGCCGTACTCGACGGCAATTCGGCGTCATCCGCGGTTGAAGCAAAACCGGTCGAAGAAAAACCGGTACCGCCTCCACCAGCACCAGCACCAGTCGAGACTAAACCCGCTCCACCTCCACCGGCTCCAGCACCGCCTCCAGCTCCAGCACCACCGCCACCTGCTGCTGAACCGACCGCAGCCGACTTACGCAAGACGAAGTCGAGCCCGTTGGTCCGTAAAATCGCTCAAGAACACGGCGTTGACATCTCTCGACTCGAAGGCACGGGCATGAGCGGCCGTGTGACCAAGAACGACATCCTGAGTTTCATCGAATCAGGCACCAGCACAGCGCCGGCGCCTTCCGCTGAGCGTCCAGCGCCAGCCCCGGTGCCTGCCGCTCAGGAAATCGCCGCACCGCCACCACCGCGGCCACAGGTTGGCGATCGCGTAGAGCCGATGAGCGTCATGCGCAAGAAGATCGCCGAGCACATGGTCCTGTCACGTCGTACGTCGGCCCATGTCACGACGGTCTACGAGATCGACATGACTCGCGTCGCCAAACTTCGCGATCAAAACCGCGACGCTTTCTACCAGCGTACCGGGACCAAACTCACGTTCATGCCTTTCATTTTTGAGAGTGTGAACAAGGCGCTCCGCAAGTTCCCGATCTTCAACGCGCAGGTCAGCGGCGACCAGATCATCTACAAGCAGGACATCAATCTCGGCATGGCGGTGGCCCTTGATTGGGGCCTGATCGTGCCCGTGATCAAACGCGCCGACGACTTGAGCATTTCCGGCCTGGCCCGAGCCGCAAACGATCTGGCAGATCGGGCCAGGACCAAGCAGCTCAAGCCGGACGAGGTTAACGGCGGCACGTTTACGATCACCAATCCCGGAGTATTTGGTGGTCTATTCGGCACCCCAATCATCAATCAGCCGCAATTGGCGATTCTCGGAGTGGGCAAGATTGAAAAACGGCCCAAGGTGCTGACTTCCACCGATGGCGACGACTTTCTCGCCATTCGTTGGATGGCCTATTTCGCACTCAGTTTCGACCATCGTGTCATTGACGGGTCCGACGCGGAACGTTTTCTCGCGTTCATGAAGGAGCAGTTGGAGGAAGGCGATTTTTCTCTGTAGAGAGCAATCAACTTCCGCATAATTGAAGCAAAACCTACATGTCGCGGTAACGATCTCGCAATGATCGTTACCGCTTTTTTTGTTCCCAACGCTCAGCTTATTGCGATAAAGTGGTGATTCGATGAAGAATGGCGAAGGCTATTGACTTGCTCCCGTTGAAGTTCTAAGAGATGTCATCCGCAAAAATTAAGTGAGCGGGAGGCGAGGTGAGTACTCGCCGTGTTAGCGAGAGACGAACGCGCGGTAAGGCACGCGTTCAAACGGTTACTAGCTTCTAAGGAGATAAATCGATGGTATTCACTAAACATAAAATGTTTGCCCCGGCAGTGCTTACTACCTGCCTGTTAGTCTTCTCAGCCTCCCCAATCCTGGCTCAAGATACAACCAACCCCGCCGGCTCACGGACAGTGGTCAGCGGCCAGAAAATGAAGCTCAAAGGTGTCGTCACCCGACGTGACGCGGATACGTTCACCGTGCGTGACATGAATGGTGTGGATACGGTTGTGCGCCTGGACGATAGGACCAGCGTGAAGACGAAAGGCGGGTTCCTGCGTGGTGGCACTAACTATGCACAGACCAGCATTCTTCGTGGCCTGAACCTCGAAATCGAAGGACGAGGCAATGGCTCAGGCGAATTGCTCGCGGAGAAAATCCGCTTTAACGAATCAGACATGCGCGTTGCGCGCGCCGTCGAATCACGCGCTGCGCCGCTCGAAGAAAGGGCCAGCGACACCGAAACCAAGCTCAGCCAGGTTGAGGCCAATGCTCAACGCCTGTCGGGCCAGTTGGATGAACTCGCTGCCGTTTCCAACGCCGCTCGCGGTGGTGCGAAAGCAGCGCAGGCAACCGCTGACGCCGCTGTTGCGGGTGTAACCGCGACCAACGAGCGCATTTCGGCTCTCGACGATTACACGCCACAGACGACCGCCGCCGTGAACTTCAAGTCCGGCAGTGCCGTGCTGTCGCCTGAATCGAAGACCACGTTGGACGACATTGCCAGCAAGGCAATGAACTCCAAGGCCTATGTGCTGGAAGTTTCGGGTTTTGCGGATTCAAGAGGTTCGGTGAATCTCAATCGCGCGTTGAGTCAACGTCGCGCTGATGCCGTCATTCGTTACCTCGTTGAGAACCACAATATCCCGCTGCGTCGCATCGTGACGCCGTACGGCTACGGTGAAATGAATCCGGTTGCGGAGAATGAAACCCGCGACGGCCGTGCGCAGAATCGACGCGTTGAGATCAAGCTCCTTGTCAACAAGGGCATCACGGCCCCAGCGCCGACCATGAATCCGGGAACTTCGGGTACCGGTAACTAAGCCGGCCCGCGGACGAGCATCTTCGGGTGCAACTCCGCGTCGCCTGGATGGCACCAAAGAGTTGTTGGATCATGCCGTCACAAAAACGGTAGGATAAGCAAACATTCACGCCGCATGTTGGCGGCATGATACAAACGCTCGAAGGTGTCAGCGATGATGTTGGGGGTTGAAAAAGGACATTTACGGCCGGCATTCCTAATCGGAGTGCTGGCCGTTTTTCTGTCTTTGCCGGTGGTGGTGATTCAGGCGCAGAAGAGGGTCAGAGATCTGCCGCCTCCGCCGCCGCTCTGGAAAGCCAAACCAACGCCCACGCCCACGCCGCCGGAAAAGGAAGTGATCGACGTCATTAAGACCACTTCCAACCTCGTGATGGTCCCGGTCTCTGTCACCGATCGTGAAGGACAGGCGGTCCAGGGACTCACCAAGACCGACTTTCGTCTGCAGGAAGACGGCAAACAACAGGAAATTAGTGACATTGCCGATCCGGAGCAGGTCCCGTTGGCGATCGCTCTGTTGTTCGACATATCCAGCAGTGTCAGTCAGAAGGGTTTCTTCCAGTTTCAACAAACCGCTGCCGCAGCGTTTCTGAAGCAGGTGATGAAACCGAATGACCGGGCTGCGGTCTTCACGATCGCTGCTGCGCCGACGATGGTCCAGCCGTTGAGCACGGCGGAAGTTGCGGCGGCCAAGATTGTGACGATCCCGCCGGCGACTTCATCCGTCGCTACCGCTTTCTACGATACGGTTAGTGCCGCGGCAGCGTACCTCGAAACAGCGCCGAGTCAGTACCGGCGTGTGATTATCGTCATAACGGATGGCGACGATAACAACAGTCGTCGCATCGTGAGCGTCTCGGATCGGGAAGCAACTGCAAGTCAAAACGGGCAGCTCAGACCCGCGGCTGCACTGGCCGCAGCGCAGGGGCGGCATCAGGCTGCCGTCAACGAGGTGAAGCAAGCGGCGCAGAAAGCTGACGCGATCTTCTACTCCGTTAATCCCGGTGGACCGTCGGTTCGGTTGAACCAGATCGCGATGCGTGCTGAAACGGGAATGGAGGCCATTGCGGAAGCTACGGGCGGAACTGCGTTCATTCCGGATGGTGAGAAGGATCTGGAGCGGGTGTTTCGCCAGGTTGCGGCTGAGTTGAGAGGGCAGTATCTGATTCAGTATTACGGCGACTCAAACGCGCCGGCAACTCAATTCCGGCGCATCCAGGTGGCAGTGCCCGCGCGAGCGGATGTTCGTGTCAGAGCGCGGCAGGGTTACTATCCGAAGAAGCAGCAAGATTAGTCCATTCCGCGAAGATCTGCGGTTTACCTCATTGCCAGCAACACGTCAGTTAGTCGATTAATCACATTTAGTAACGTTCGACCCGCTGCATCGAATTGATTTCCAGCGGCCTGCTCTTCAGCAGTCGCGGCGCCTGCTGCCGAACCTGCCAGCTTGATGTAATAAGGCTGAAGCTCCGGCGTCGCGCGAAAGTCGATCTCCAGTTTATCCAACCCTTCGCGAAACGTCTGAATACTCGATCGCACGCGGGCTTTGCTTTGCTGGTTGGTCTGCACCTGCTCCGGCGTGGCCTTGTTTCGACGGATGTCCTCATCGGCCGCCGCGATGCCGCTGTTTATGCTGCCAAGCAGATACGTAAATCTCGTCAAAAGCTTGATCTGTTCGGCAACGCGCGTCGCCCCCTGCGTGCGCACTTGCGCGGCGCGCTGTGCGGTGGCCGTGGCCGATGACGTGCTCGGTTTTTTCGTGGTCGAGCGACGGCGCGTTTGGCCCAGTGCACTACTCGGAATGACGAACATAGTGGTCAGTACAGCTATGGCGATGAGTTTCAACACGTTTTCTCCTCTAAGCACGAATTAAAACGGGATGACCGGATTGTACCAAAGACCAACGCGGCTGTTAGAATGACGCACAAAGTCCACAGCCTGGTTGCATTGATGAGAGAAAGAAAGCTTTTGGTCCAAAGATTGGGGCTCGTGGACTACGAGTCGGCCCTCGCCCTCCAAAAACAGACCGAACAAGCCGTAAAAACAGGCACGCAAGCCGACACCCTGCTGTTGCTCGAACACCCGCACACGCTGACGATCGGCCGGCGTGGTGACGGTTCCGCGATACTCCTCGACGAGAACGAACTCAAGCAGCGAAACGTTACTCTGTTTGAAACGAACCGCGGCGGCAAAGTGACTTATCACGGACTCGGACAGGTGGTAGGTTATCCGATCATCAACCTCAGTCCAGATCGCGAAGACGTCCATCGTTACGTTCGCGATTTGGAAGAAGTCCTGATCCGCACTCTGTCAGACTTCGGTATCGAAGCGTTTCGAATCGACGGTCTGACGGGCGTTCATACTCAGCGCGGGAAAGTTGCGGCAATCGGAGTGCACATCGCACGCTGGGTGACGACTCACGGCTTTGCGCTCAACGTCAATACCGACCTCAGTTATTTCAACTTCATAATCGCCTGCGAAGGCGAGCCCGTGACTTCGATGGAAGAACTGCTCGGCGACGAAACGTCGTTGAGCGCCGTGGAAGATCGCATCGTGGCCAACTTCGCGCAGGTGTTTGCATTCAGTCTTAATACCGAACGCATCTATGCTTAACATCGACATGATCCAGGCGGCGCGCGAACGAATCGCGTCTCGCATTCATCGCACGCCCGTAGTCACTTCGCGCCAGTTCAATGAAGCGGCCGGCAAAGAAGTCTTTTTCAAGTGTGAAAACTTGCAACGTGCGGGCGCGTTCAAAATCCGCGGTGCGACCAACAAGATCCTTTCGCTGACCGATGAAGAGAAACGTCGCGGTATCGTCGCTTTCTCGTCAGGCAATCATGCGCAGGCGGTCGCTCTCGCTGGTCGTGAAGCCGGCGTGCGCGCGTTGATCGCGATGCCGACCGACGCGCCGCAAGCAAAAGTGGCCGCGACGCGCGAGTACGGCGCTGAGGTTGTTTTTTACGATCGTCAGAAACAGGACCGCGAAGCCTTTGCGCTCGATCTTGCCGAACGCGAAGGGCTCGTGATGGTCCCACCGTACGACGACGAATACATTCTCGCGGGCCAGGGGACCTGCGGGCTCGAATTGTTGGAAGACGTTCCGGATCTCGACTGCGTGCTCGCGCCGTGCAGCGGTGGCGGACTCTTCGCCGGCGTAGCGACCGCAGCCAGGGCCGCGAATCCGAGTATTCGTTGCTACCCTGTCGAACCGGCAGATGGCGACGACACTCTCCAGTCGCTGCGCAAAGGCGAGCGCGTAACGATTCCGCCGCCCGCGACGATCGCTGATGGACTGCGCGTTCAGATCCCTGGACGTCTCACCTTCCCGCTTACTCAAAAACTCGCAGACGACGTGCTGACTGTATCCGACGACGAGATCATCGAAACACTTCGCTTCCTGCTTTTCCGCATGAAACTGCTCGTGGAAACATCCGGCGCCACCGCCGCCGCGGCCGTTATGTCCGGCAAACTGCCGACAGACGTAAAGCGCGTCGGCGTCATTCTTTCCGGCGGAAACATCGATCCGGGCCTGCTCGTGAAACTGCTGTAGTCGTGCTAAGGTTTAGGTCCAATGGCTCGTGAATTACGCGTAATCAGTAACAATCAGAAGGTCCGGCAACCCAAGCCTGAATGGCTGCGCATACGGCTGGGCGATCCGGCCAATCAGAACAAGGTGCTCGAACTTATCGAGGGCCTGAACCTGCACACGGTTTGTCAGGAAGCGCGGTGTCCGAACATTTTCGAGTGCTGGTCTGATCGAACTGCGACGTTCATGCTTGGCGGCGACATCTGCACGCGACATTGTGGGTTCTGTGCGGTTGGAAAAGGAAAGCCGGGAGATCTCGATCCTGAAGAGCCACGGCACGTCGCGGAAGCGGTGGGCCATCTGAACCTGGCGCACGCGGTGATCACGTCAGTCAATCGCGACGATCTGCCGGACGGCGGCGCGGCGCACTGGGCGGAAACAATTCGTCAGGTCCGCGCGCTCAATCCGCAGTGCAAGATTGAAGTTCTGATTCCCGACTTCAATGGTGATGAAGCAGCACTTAACGCCGTGCTCGACGCGCAACCCGACGTCCTCAACCACAACACCGAAACAATCGCCCGTTTGTACCGTCGCGTGCGACCGGATGCCGTTTACCAGCAGTCGTTGACGCTGCTGCAACGCGCCGCCGCCAGACGCGATCGCGAAGGCCGCGGCATGTTGACCAAAAGCGGAATCATGGTGGGCCTCGGGGAGACGTTCGACGAAGTCGTCGAGCTGATGAAGGACCTCCGCTCAGTCTCCTGCGACATCATGACGATCGGTCAGTATCTGCAGCCGCATGCTCGACGTTTGCCGGTCGAGCGATACGTCACCCCTGCGGAGTTCGCCCAGTGGCGCGACATCGGGATGAACCTGGGCTTCCATCACGTCGAATCGAGTCCGCTGACGCGCTCCTCCTACCACGCTCGTGAACAGGCCGAATCGAAGCCTGAACCGGTTGGTGCGAACGAATGAAAGCCGTCGTTTTTCGACAACACGGTGGGCCGGAAGTGCTCGAATACACCGATGTGCCTGAGCCTGTGGTCCGCGCAAACGAAGTACTCGTCGAGGTCAAGGCGTGTGCGCTGAACCATCTCGACATCTGGGCGCGACGCGGTCTGCCGGGGATCGAGATTCCGTTGCCGCACATTCTCGGGAATGATGTTGCCGGTGTGGTGAAGCAGGTTGGCGAACTGGTGACGTGGGTCAAA
>JAICGQ010000162.1 GCA_025923035.1 Pyrinomonadaceae bacterium
GATGAGCTAATTGGAACGCGACCCACGGTGAAAATCCGTCACTCAGGAACCGCTCCTGACCAGTCGAAATCCCAAAAGCGTCGTCTTCGTCGTTGCGGCAACGAACTCGCGCAAGGCGCCTGTCAATGGCTTCTCGGGATTGGCGGGATCGCTCGCGTAACAACCGCCGCGAATTCCCACCAACTCCTGTTGATTGCTCGGAATTACCGTCGCATTTCCCGGATAGACCGACACCTTTGACGAGGTCCATTCCCAAACATTCCCGATCAAATCAGTCACGCCCCACTGGTTAGCTCCGCCGGGACGTGAACCTACGGCCGAAGGCGTAGCTTCCTTCAACACTGCGAGTCCGGCGACCCACTCGGATCCCCACGGATAAAGATCGGCACGTGGACCATTGCGTGCCGCATACTCCCATTCTTCTTCCGTCGGTAAACGATAAGTCGCGCCATCGCGTTTCGATCGCCACGCCGCAAACGCAACCGCATCGTCGAACGACACGTTTACGACGGGCCACATCTCCTGACCGAACACGGGACGGTTGTTCACCCAGTGCGAAGGCGCCGGACGATTCGTCGCCGCGACGAAATCCGCGTATTCGGCGTTCGTGACTTCCGTACGATCCATCATGAACGGCTGCATCGTGACCGGGTGCGCCGGAGTCTCTTCCGATGGACCATCATTACGTCCCATCATGAAAGTCCCGCCGCTGATTGCCGCCATCTCCGCCCTTCGCGGCGTCGCGGTGGGCGTGGGAGTTGCATCGCCCGGACCGCTCGGTCCGCTCAACGATTTCAACGCCAGGTAACCACCGACGCCGATCACCACGAGTAGTACCAAACCAACCGCGCCGGCGATTAAGAACACTCGCGGACCTTTGCGCGAGCGACCAAGATCGACGGTGATCGGTCGCCCCTGGACCACTGACGGCCGCGCAACAGTGTTCGGGGCAGCACCCGGCGACGTCGGGCTTTGTCTGACTCGCGTCGTTTCTGGATCGGTCGTATGGGGCGGCGCCATACTTCCGAGTCGTTCGAGTCGATCTTCCAGTTCCTTGGCCTGCTTGGCCATGCGGTCCAGCTTTTCCTGCTGCTCTTTGTCCCGGCGTTCTCGCTCCTGGTCCGCCTGAATCTGTTTTTCCAAATCGGGAGTACTGGCACCGCTGATGATCGAATCCAACGAACCGCCAACACTCGTGTCGTTCGAGATAGGCGGCTGCGTATGTTGCGAAATCGCATTCGGCGGAATGCTCACAGGTGGCGTCGTCGAGGCCATCGTGCGCAGCGGATCCAGCACCACTGTTTCGCGTAACGCGGCCGGCACCGGCGTCGAGTCGATAGCTGCACGCAGTTCTTTCACAAAGTTTTCGACCGTATCGATGCGCGATCCGATTTCCTTCTCCAGCGAATGACGGACAACCGCCTCGATCGCCGGCGGCACTGAAACACCCATCGACTGAAAACTCGGCGGCGGCATCGTGAGGTGCTTCTTCATGATCGACGGAATCGAAGAACCTTTAAACGGAACTTCGCCCGCGAGCATTTGATACAAAATTACACCGAGACTGTAGATGTCGGCATGCGCGTCAGGTTCTTCGTCGCCCCACTGCTCCGGCGCCATATAAAAAGGAGAACCCATCAACCCGCTGGTCTGCGCCTGCACGAACGAACCGAGCAGGTCACCTGACTTGATCTTCGCCAGACCGAAATCGAGGATCTTCACGCCTTCGGCCGTCGGCACATCATCCTGGACCATGATGTTCAGCGGCTTTAGATCGCGATGCACGATGTTTTGCCGGTGCGCCGCTGCAACGCCCGAAGCGATCGCGCTGATAAACTCCCACGCACGTTGCACCGACATCGCGCCTTCGCTCTGCATGATCTCCTGAAGCGATCGTCCTTTGACGAATTCCATCACCAGAAACGGCATCGTTCCGCGCGCGACGCCGAAGTCAGTTACAGCGATGATGTTCGGATGACGGATCGCGGCCGCCGCCAGAGCTTCCTGGCGAAAGCGAGTCGTGAGCATCGGATCGTTTCCAACCAGATCAGGCAGGATGACTTTTATGGCGTGAGAGGTTTTGAGAAAGATATGTCGAGCTTGAAAAACGACGCCCATGCCTCCCTGCCCGAGACGTCGCTCGAGCAGGTAGCGGGCATCTAGTGTTGGTTCACCCAGAAGAGACTGCGTAGTTTCATCACCATCCTGCGGACAGTGATTGGTCTCATCCGGGTAACAGCGTCTGCAGGACGGACACTCTTTCACGCGGCAAAGTATACACAGTTCATCAGGATTTGATGACGATATTCACCAGACGACGCGGCACGACGATCACCTTCACCACTTCATGACCATCGATCAACGACCGCACTCGATCATCCGCCAACGCCGCCGCACGCAGGTCGTCTTCCGAAACATCGGGCGCAGCGATCACGCGCGAGCGCAGTTTGCCGTTGACCTGCACCGGGATCTCCAGCTCCTCGCGACGAGCCAGCTCGGGATCGGCAATGGGCCAGCGCCGCGCTTCAGCCAACAAGCCGCCCGGGTGCCCCAATCCTTCCCACATTTCTTCCGCAATATGGGGCGAAAAAGGCGTCAACATCACGACCAAAGCTTCCAACGCTTCACGAACGGCAAAAACATCTGCGTCAGACGCGCGCGCCGGATCTGCGTTGAAGTCGCTCAACTGATTGAACAGCTCCATCAACGCGGCGACACTCGTGTTCAAGTGCAACTGTTCGAAGTCGCTCGTGATCTTCGCGATCGTCTGGTGTGTTTTGCGCCGCAACGTTCGCGCTTCGGAACTGAACTCTGTCGCCGGAGGTTCACCGCCGCCGGTCGCAAGCCGTTGTTGCCACTTCCAGATCATCGTGTACACGCGTCGCAGAAAGCGCACGGCGCCTTCGATGCCCGTGTCAGACCAGCGCAGTTCGTTTTCAACGGGCGCGGCAAACAACACGAACAACCTCGCAGCATCGGCCCCAAACGCCGCGATCATCTCGTCCGGATCGACACCGTTACCCAGACTCTTCGACATCGCTTTCCACTCGTCAGTGTCGCCGACGCGGTTCGTCACCATGCCCTGCGTCAACAACCGCTTCACTGGTTCGTCGAAGCTGACCATGCCGATGTCGCGCATGAACTTGTTCCAGAAGCGCGTGTAGATCAGGTGCATTACTGCATGAGAATCGCCGCCGATGTACTGGTCCACCGGCGTCCACTGCTTCGCGATCTCCGGATCGAACGGCGCGTTGGTGTTTTGCGGATCGAGGTAACGGAAGAAGTACCACGATGAATCGACAAACGTGTCCATCGTGTCGGTCTCACGTCGCGCTGGACCATTACAGTTCGCACACGTCGTGTTTACGAACTCCGCCACGCCTGCGAGCGGTGATTCACCCGTTCCCGTAAACGCCGCCGTCTGCGGCAACACAACCGGCAACTGATCGTAAGGCACCGGCACCATGCCGCAGTTGTCGCAGTAGATCACCGGCACCGGTGCACCCCAGAACCGTTGACGCGACACGCCCCAATCGCGAATGCGATACGTGACCGCCGCTTCGCCGAAGCCATTCTGCTGCGCGTGCGCCGCCATCTCCTTGATCGCCACGTCAGACGGTTTGCCACCCCACTCACCGCTATTGATCAAAACGCCGTAATCGGTGAACGAATGTTTCATCTCGGCGGAACTGTCGCCTGCTGTGGTGGCAACAGGTTCCGAGCGGAGCTGATCGTGTGTTGCCGGAGCAATCACCTGGCGAATCGGCAACGAATACTTCTGCGCAAACTCGAAGTCACGCTCGTCGTGAGCAGGAACACTCATCACCGCGCCCGTGCCGTATTCGAGGAGCACGTAGTTCGCCACCCACACCGGCAACGTGTCGCCGCTGAACGGATTGATCGCGAGTACGCCCGTGTTCAGACCTTCCTTCTCGACTTCTTCGGCCAGGTCGGTCCGAATCGCTTTTTCGTTTCTCACTTTCTCCGCGAACGTTTCGACGTCGCTCTTCAAAGCAGAGTCTTTGAGCAACTCCGGCAACAACGGATGTTCCGCCGACAGCACAACGGCAGTCGCGCCGTAGATGGTGTCGATGCGCGTGGTGAACACACGGATCTTCTTGTCGCTGTCTTTGACAGCGAAGTCGATAAACGCGCCTTCGCTGCGTCCAACCCAGTCGCTCTGGCGCTTCAAAACTTTTTCGGGCCAGCCGGCTTCGATCTGCTTCATGTCGGCGACGAGCTGTTCCGCGTAATCAGTGATGCGGAGGAACCACTGTTCCAAGTCTCGCTTTTCGACCGGGGTGCCGCAGCGCCAACAGATTCCACCTGACGACTGTTCGTTGGACAGCACGGTCTGTTCCTTCGGACACCAGTTCACCTGCGAGACTTTCTTGTACGCGAGTCCGCGTTCCAGCATCTTCAGGAAGAACCACTGGTCCCACTTGTAATACTCCGGCCGGTGCGCGGCGATCTCGCGCGACCAGTCGTAACTGATGCCGAGACGCTGCAACTGCCCGCGCATGTGCACGATGTTCTCTTCGGTCCAGTCGCGCGGATTCACGCCGCGCTTGATCGCGGCTTGTTCCGCGGGTTGGCCGAAGCTATCCCAACCGATCGGATGCATGACGTTGAAGCCCTGCAGACGTTTGAACCATGCGAGCGCGTCGCCGATCGCGTAGTTGCGCACGTGGCCCATGTGCAGAAAGCCGGATGGGTACGGCAACATTTCCAGCGCATAGAACCGCGGGCGCGAATCGTTTTCGCGGGCCTCGAAGGCGCCGGTTTCCGACCAGCGCTGCTGCCATTTGTTTTCTATTTGTTCAGGAAAGTATTTTTCGTCCATAACGTTGTCCAATCTTACTTAACACGATTTGCGCAGACGGCACAAAGCGTTCGACCGATTTGATTTGAGTTGAAGATGGAATCGCCGCTCCGCGAAGTCACGCTAGTTTGCGCGACGCAGAAGCGGCACCGTTAGGACGAGGGTGGTTATAGTCGTTGAAAACATTGGAATCGGATTCTAGCAGCCGCTTACAAATGAACGCAACATTGAGAGATTCTTGAGATCGGCACGCGGATCGTCATATGGCGTTTCGAGTATAAAAGCCGCGTGCTTGAGCTTTGGATGGCGGGCGACGCGGCGCAGGGCCTCGGCGCCGATGTGTCCTTCGCCGATGTGCCAGTGGCGATCGACGCGGGAATTGTAAACGGCGCGAGAGTCGTTGAAATGAATGGCACGGACGTTTTTGATTCCCACTGTCTTCTGCATCCGTTGAACCAACGCGTTCAAACCGTCTTCTTCGCGAATGTCGTAACCGGCCGTGAACGCGTGCGCCGTGTCGAAACAAACTCCGAGCGGGATCTTCGGACACAGTTCCATAATCAGCGCCAGATGTTCGAAACGATGGCCGATGCAGTCGCCCTGTCCGGCCGTGTTCTCGAGCAGAATGCGAAGCGATCCGAACTTCAATCCCTTGCACGCGATCTTCAGACTCTCGGCACAAAGCGCGATACCGTCAGCCTCACACGCTCCGCGCGAACTTCCGGGATGCACCACGAGATAATCGACGCCGAGCAGCAACGCTCGTTCAACTTCCTCACGAAACGACTCGCGCGACTTTTGCAGAAACACGTCGTCAACCGCCGCGAGGTTAACGAGGTAGTTGCAATGGATCAGGACCGGGGTGATTTTGGTTTGCTTGCGGACTTTGCGAAATAGCAACACGTCGTCGAGCGTGAGCGGTTTCGCCATCCAGCCGCGCGGGTTGCGCGAAAACAACTGTACGGTATCGCAGCCGGTATCTTTCGCGACGACCAGCGCGTTGTGAACTCCTCCCTTGATCGGAGCATGGAAACCTATTCGCGGACGCTTCATCTCTTCATCGCAGCTATCTTTTCACTGCATCCAACACGCGCAACATGTTCCCGCCAAGAATCTTGTTCACGTCCTCTGCCGAATACCCTCGACTTAACAACTCCTTCGTCAGGTTCGGCAACTCAGCCACCGTCGCCAATCCCGTCGTCGTGATCTGCACGCCGTCGAAATCCGATCCGATACCGACATGATCGATTCCCACCAGCTTCACGATGTGATCGATGTGATCCACGATCCGCGCAACATTCACCGGCGGCAAGCGTCGCGCGTACTCGCGTGATCGCACACGATCGCGCGCCATCTTCTTGTGGACCGCAGCTCCAGGCTCTGCCGCCGATGCTTCCTGGACCATCGTCGCGATCTCAGCGTCGACCTGTTTTTTCTTCTGACTCCAGCCAGGCTCGAGATGCTCCGGATAAAAGATCACGTTGACCACGCCGCCTGTGTTCGCGAGCGCGCGGATCATCTCGTCCGTAAGGTTCCGCGGAACGTCTGCAATCGCACGACACGCCGAGTGCGTCGCGACCACCGGCGCCGTCGACGTATTAACAATGTCCCAGAACGCCGGATCGGAAACGTGCGAAACGTCGACGATCATTCCTAACCGGTTCATCTCGCGCACAACGTTCTTGCCGAACTCGTTGAGTCCACGCGTGCGGCCCACGTCATCACCAGACGATCCGGCCCAACTCGTACTGATGCTCCACGCCGGCGACATGTATCGAACGCCCATGTCGTAGTAGCGCTTAACATTTTCCAGACGCTCATCGATGGCGTACCCGCCTTCCAATCCCATCAGCGCCGCCATCTTTCCACTGTTGACCGCGGCGCGAATGTCGTCGCCGGAGGTTGCTAAAGCCCATGTTTCCGGGTGTTTTTCAGCCAAAGCACGCACTGCGGCTATCTGATCGTCGGCTCGTTTCATTGCCCGCGCGCCAGTGGCGCCGAACAACTGCGGCTCGACCCAGATCGAGAAAAACTGTGCGTCCAATCCGCCCGCTTTCGCGCGGACTGCGTCGAAATGGCCGTCGCTGAGTTCCTGCTGAAGGTCGACGTTCTCGTCCAGCAGCCGTTGCGCGGTGTCGGCGTGCATGTCGATCGCGATGGCCCGCTGGTGGATTGAAATCGGATCGTTATTAGTTGTTTCAATCGAGGTAGAGCTCTGATTATTTTGGTTCATGTTTCGTTCAAACTTACAGGCCGGAATCAGCAAAAGCAAAACAATAAACACGAGGCAAGCGTTCTTGCCAAGCGAACTGTAACTACTGTATTGTGCGATGTCTGGCATCCACTCAGCGCAATAAAAAAGGGACCGAAGTCCTGAAGTTGACGTTCTGCGACACGGAGAGGGCCCCGCCTCCAATCCGGCATTTTTTCCCTAAGGAGTAAACAATATGTTCTCAAAAGAAGGCAAAGTAAAAGACGTAAAAACACCACGCGTATGCGACGTCGTTTGGCACGATGGCGAATTCATCAAATGGAACGACGCCAGGGTACACGTGATGTCGCACGTGCTTCACTATGGTTCCAGCATTTTTGAGGGCATCAGATGTTATTCGACCAAGCAAGGTCCCGCGGTGTTTCGCCTGCGCGAACACATGCAACGTTTTCTCAACTCCGCCAAGATTTACCGGATGGACCACCAGTGGAACCTGGATCAACTCTGTGACGCTGCGGTGGAACTCGTGCAGCGCAGTGGGATGGACCAGTGCTACCTGCGCCCGATCCTGTTTCGCAGTCTCGACGAAGCCAATCCCGCGTTTGGCGTGAACCCGTTTCCGAACCCGGTCGCGTGCTACATCGGCGCGTGGGACTGGGGCAAGTACCTGGGCGACGAAGCGATCGAGCAGGGCGTGGACGTGTGCGTTTCCACCTGGAACCGTCTGACGCCGAATTCAATGCCGCCAATGGCGAAGAGCGGCGCAAACTACATGAATTCGCAGCTCATCAAGATGGAAGCGCTGTTGAATGGATTCGCAGAAGGAATCGCGCTCGACGACCGTGGCTACGTTTCCGAAGGTTCCGGCGAGAACATCTTTCTCGTTACGGGCGACGTCGTTTTGACTCCGCCGCTTTCGTCTTCGATCCTGCCCGGTATCACGCGCGACAGCGTGATCCAGATTTGTCAGGAACTGGGCATTACTATTAAGGAGCGCACGATTCAGCGCGCCGCGCTTTATGTTGCCGACGAGCTCTTTTTCTCCGGCACCGCCGCGGAAGTTACGCCGATTCGTTCAGTCGACCGGATCACGGTCGGCAGCGGCGGACGTGGCCCAATCACCGCGAAAATCCAGAAGCTTTTCTTCGAGATCACGAAGGGCGAACGCCCCGCTCCGGGCGACTGGCTGACCTACGTTAACCAGAAAAAAGACGCTTCTTCGACGCCGGAGGGCTTCGCCCGTCGCAGCCTCGAGACGAACACCGAGGACACGGCGCCGATTCTTTTCCAAGCCGCCGCCCGCGACTAAATCGCTACCGCGGCCTTCGTTCAAACCTGAAAAACCACAGATTGCGCGACCCCGCGTAGTCTGTGGTATATTCAGTTCGGCGCGAATCCAACGCGCTTTACTACAAATCCAGCGCTCCTTCCCGCGCAAAGTTTTCCCAAAACCACCTCTTTTCCAACGTCCCCGAAAGGTTTTAGTACGCCTAATGGCCCTAAAAATTGACGATCTACTGCGAATTGCCTGTGGTCATGCCGCTTCCGATCTCCATCTGAAGGTCGGGGCGTTCCCGGTAATGCGCATCGGAGGCGAACTTCACCCCGTCCAGGACGCGCCGCGGTTGAAACCCGAGGACACGCTGGACATGGCTTTTTCGATGATGTCCAACCGGCAAAAGCAGCGGTTTAAAGAGGTCTCCGAGGTCGACATCGGCTACGGCGTATCCGGTTTGGGACGTTTTCGCGCCAACATCTTCCAGCAACGCGGCACCGTCAGCATCGTGCTGCGCGTCATTCCCGACCACACAAAGAGCACCGCCCAACTTGGACTGCCGCCCGTGATTGACAAGATTGCCGAAGAACGCCGCGGTTTGATCCTCGTCACCGGCGCCACCGGTTCGGGTAAATCGACGACGCTGGCGGCGATGATCGACACGATCAACTCGACCCGCAGCGGACACATCGTCACGATTGAAGATCCGATCGAGTTTTTGCATCGCGACAAGCAATCGTTTGTGACGCAGCGCGAGGTAGACGTCGATACGCGATCGTTTGCGGACGCACTGCGCGGCGCATTGCGCCAGGATCCGGACGTGATCCTCGTCGGTGAAATGCGCGACCACGAAACGATCGAAACCGCACTCACAGCAGCCGAAACAGGCCACCTCGTACTTTCAACCCTGCACACGCTGGACGCGACGGAAACGATCATGCGCATCGTGTCGTCGTTTCCATCGCATCAGCAGAAAACGATCCGTATCCAGTTGTCGGGTATTTTGAAAGCGGTGATCTCGATGCGACTGGTGCGCGCCGCGAAAGGTCCAGGCCGCGTCCCGGCGATCGAAGTGCTTGTTTCGACGGCGTTCATTCGCGACCACATCATCAACGAAGAAAAGACGTACATGATTCGCGAAGCGATCGCGGCGGGCACGTCGCAGTACGGCATGCAGACGTTCGATCAATCGTTGTTTCACCTGCTGCAGTCGCGACTCATCACGCAGGAAGAAGCGCTGCACAACGCGACGAATCCGGACGAGTTCAAGATGCGCATCTCGGGCATCTACGCCAAAGACGACATGTTGTCGCACATCACGACTCCCGTTAGCACACCTAAGCCTCCGCCAACGGCAAGCAAAGAACCGGAAAGCATCTTCGTCAAACATTAATTCACACGCATGCGGCGCATGACGCGCACGCCGGAGCGCCAGTCGTCGTTGATGTCGAAGCGATAGAGCTCGATGTCGCTCGAAATGCAGCGCGCGAGTGTGGGGAAAGAAGGATGCACGCGCAGCGTTGGAGCGACGAGATAGACCAGCGGGGGCTCGTCTTTGATCTTTTTGTCACCGAAGAGTTTTGCTTTCGCGATGTGGCCACGGCGGCGATGTGCCTCAACGCGTCGCCAGTAGTCGGCGCCTTGCAGTACGTGCTCGCGATCTTCTGAAGCTTTCAGTTCAATCACGACAAGACGTCCGTCCTGCCGCAGCGCCAACAGATCGATCGGTCTGATGCCCAGCTTTCCGCTGTGAGCGGTGCGGAACTGCGCGTGCAGTGGAGCGATGATCAGTCCGGGATCGAGTCTGGTGATGTCACGTCGCAACAACGATTCGAGCCACGCTTCCGCAGCCGTGCGATAGAACGCGTGACGATGATCGCGTGTATCAGCCGTGCGATGTTCGCAGAGATCGCGAAGCAGGTTTTGCCACTCGGATCTCGAGGAACAGTCGAGCAAACGGCGATGCGAACGGTCGATGCCGAACCAGACTCGTTCGACACCGAGCATTGAGCGGACGCGGGCGAACGGAAGTCCGAAGTATCGCAGCGTTTCGCCATGCCGGGAATGTACGACGTCGATCGCTTCCGGCGCTTCAGCGACGATCGCGCGTGTTTGATGTCCCCAGGTCATCGGCGGCACGCGGGGAAACCGGGCGAGCTTCATGGTCCATAGTTCTTTTCGATCAGGACAACTCACGGGCGACAACGCGCTCAGATCGTCGTCGACGGTGAAAACTTTGATCACGCTTTTCAGACTCTCACGCAACAGCGCGACGCGATAACACAGCGGCTTCGACAAGTCGTCAGAAACAATCAACCAGAGTTGTTCGACAAACGCGCCTCGCACGCGTTCTCGCGTGCGCGTAA
>JAICGQ010000163.1 GCA_025923035.1 Pyrinomonadaceae bacterium
CCAAGACCGATAATTCCACTCACGAGCGAAAGCAGAACGCTTTCTGTCAGGAGCTGGCGAACAACTCGCAGACGGCTTGCGCCCAGCGCTGTTCGCAGCGCGATCTCTTTCTGACGATACGCGGCGCGCGCTAACAACAGATTGGCGACGTTCGCGCAAGCGATCAGCAGCACCACAGCCACCGCTCCAAGCAGAATCAGCAACGACGTTCTCAACTCGCCGACCATTCGTTCGCGCAGCTCCGTGATCTGTACTCCCCAGCCGGTGTTTGTTACGGGATAGTTCTGAGCCAGGCGCTGCGTAATCGTGTCCATCTCCGTCCGTGCCTGCGTCAACGACACGTTCGGCTTCAGGCGCGCTACGACGTTGACATAACGATTGTCGCGCGGCTCCGTGGCCAGATCCGGCTTGAACGCTACCCACATCTCACAATCATTCGGGTAATCAAAACCCGGCGGCATCACGCCGATGACGGTCGTGCTCTGTCCGCGGATGTTGATTTGGGTGTTCACCACGTTCGCGGCGCCGCCGAACCTTCGTTGCCAGAGCTCATGACTGAGCACTGCTACGAATGCGTCCTGCTGCTGAGTGTCGGCGGCGACGATCCAACGGCCCTGAACCGGGTTGGTGCGAAACAATGGAAAGAAGTCGGCAGACACACTCGTGGCGCGCACGCGTTCCGTCTCGTTGCCTAAAGTCAGAAAAAGGCCGCCCCAGACAAACGAAGCCATCTGCTCGAACGACTGGCTCTGTTGTTGCCAGTCGGCGATGTCGGGAACGGACATGTTGCTGCCCCCGGGACCCATCGACGGATTTATGGCCTCCAGCAACACGATGCGTTCCGGCTCCGGAAATTGCAGCGGACGCAAAAGAACCGAGTTGACGACAGTGAACATCGCCGTCGTCGCACCGATGCCCAGCGCGAGCGTTGAAAGCGCGATCACCAGAAACCCCGGGCGTTTGAGAAAACTGCGCACGCCGTAACGGATGTCTTTGAATAAACTTTCCATGAGGTTCCTCCGGAATTGCCATTTGGCGATTGCCGATTGCCAATTTCACATTGCCTGCCACTCGCTAACCGCAAGCTCCGCTACAAGTACCAATCGGCAATTGACAATCGACAATCGGCAATGTCTTCACTCGTTTCTCAGTGCGATCAAAGGATCGACCTTCGTTGCTCGTCGCGCAGGCACGTAACACGCAAGCAACGCCACTCCGATTAACAACACCGACACCGAGACGAACGTCAGCGGATCGGTCGCACTCACGCCGTAGAGCACGGCAGTGATCGCTCGCGTCGCGAGGTAAGCGCCGACCAATCCGAGCGCTGCGCCGATCAGCGTCAGTTTCAATCCGTGATTCAGGACCAGCCGCAGGACGTCGCGCAACTGCGCGCCGAGCGCCATGCGAATGCCGATCTCATGCGTGCGTTGCGAAACGGCGTACGACGTGATGCCGTAAATACCGATCGCCGAAAGCAGTAGCGCCACCAGACCGAATACACCCAACACCGTCGCCGCCACTCGCGCTGGAAACAGCGCCAGGCGCATGTGGTTTTTCAGCGTCGTCACGTCGAACAGCGGCAGGTTCGGATCGAGCGCCTGGACTTCGCCGCGGACTGCGGCAAACATCGTGTCCGGATTGCCGGTCGTGCGCACCACGATCATTCCGCTCGACATGTAGTCCTGCGTCAACGGCGTCCAGATAAACGTTCGCGTGTCTTCGGCGATGTTGAAATACTTGCCGTCACGCGCTACACCGACGATGCGCATGAATGGACCACTCGCGTCGCCAAAGCTCACTCGCTTGCCGACCGCTTCAGCAGGCGATTTCACCGCCGGCATTAGCCGCTTGACGAACGTTTCGTTGACGATCGCGACCGGTTCCGATTTCTCG
Source organism: Pyrinomonadaceae bacterium (assembly GCA_025923035.1). GTDB lineage: Bacteria > Acidobacteriota > Blastocatellia > Pyrinomonadales > Pyrinomonadaceae > PSRF01. The sequence goes on from JAICGQ010000163.1 coordinate 1,897, forward strand.
ACGTCCTGTTCCGTGAACTCGCGCCCGTGGAGTATCGGCGTCGCCATTGTTTCGAAATAACGTGGTCCAGCCGCACCGTTCATCGCATTCGGCGTGTTCGCGCCGCGCACGATTGGTTCGCCTTCGACGTACACGCCGCGGCTGTTGTAGTTCAAACTCAACGGGATGTAGCTCGACACTGCCGCCGATTTCACGCCCGGCAACGCGCGCACTCGCTCCGCGATCTGACGGTAAAACTGCTGTCCGCGTGCCTCGTCATAACCCTGCAAACTGAGATCGAACGACATCGACAAGGCGTTTTGCGGATCGAAGCCGGGGTTCATCGTCTGCAGTTGCTGAAGCGTGCGCACGACGAGGCCGGCAGCGATCAGGACCACCAGCGAAATCGCGATCTGAGCGACGACCAGAACGCTGCGGAGTCGTGTACGTCCGCCGCCGCCCTGTGCAGAGGTGTCTTTCAAGGCGTGCAACAGGTTGGGCCGTGTCGATTGCAGCGCGGGCGCCAGACCAAACACTGCGCCGGCGACGACCGACACGCCCAGTGAAAACAGCAACACGCGCCAATCGAGTCCGAGATCGATGGTCAGCGGAAAATCGATCGGCGGCTTAAACGCCAGCAACGCCCTCACGATCCAGATTGCGAGCAAAATACCGCAGCCGCCGCCCACGATCGAAAGCAACAAACTCTCCGTTAGTAACTGACGGATCAGGCGAATGCGACTCGCGCCCATCGCTAAACGGATCGCGATCTCACGACGTCGCTCGGTCGCGCGCGCAAGCAACAGTCCGGCCAGGTTCGTGCAGGTAACGAGTAACACCAGCGCCACCGCAGCCATCAGCACCCAGGTGAAACTCACCACCGCTCCGCGCAACTCCGGAATGATGAATCCGGTTGGTCCAAGTTTGACCGATTGTCCTTCGTTCGAGTCGGGATACTCTTTGCCGAGTTGTTCGGCCAGCAGGTTCAACGAGGCTTCAGCCTGCGACGCATCCATTCCGGGTTTGAGACGGCCGACGCCAAAGAAGTTGTTGTTGTCGCGGCGATCGAGCGAGCCGGATCCGGGTTCGACCCACTCCAGCATCATGGCCGGCACAAACAACTCCGCTTCGTAAACCTGCTCCGTTCCTTTGAACGCCTCGGGTGTGATCCCGATCACGCGAAACTGGTGATTGTTGAGCAGAATGTCTTTACCGACGATCGTGGGATCGCCTGCGAAGCGATGTTGCCAACCGTCGTAGCTCAGCACTACGACCGGATGCGTGAGTCGCGTCTTGTCTTCTTCGGGAAGAAAGGTGCGGCCGTGGATGGCTTTTACGCCGAGCACGTCGAAGTAATTGCCGGAAACTTCGTAACCCCAGACGCGTTCGTTGCCGCCGGAGCGACTCAGGCTCATCGGCACGAAGCGATAGACCAGCAAGCCTGACAACGCTTCGTTGCGATCGCGAAAGTCGAGATAGTTAGGATACGACAACGCCGACATCGAATCGTCCTTGCGGCGCATGTTCAACGCAAAGATCTCTTCGGGACGCTCGACCGGAAGCGAGCGCAGCAAGACCGTGTTCACCAAACTAAAGATCGCGGTGTTCGCGCCGATACCAAGCGCCAGCGTCATCACCGCAATCAACGAAAAGCCGGGACGCTGCACCAGCGAACGTCCTGCATAGAGGATCTCTTTCAACACGGCTTCACCTCACTCATTCCGCAACGCGACGAGCGGATCGACTTTTGTCGCGCGGCGCGCCGGTATGTAACAGGCAATAAACGCAACGAACGCGAGAAACGCCGCGACCGAAACAAACGTCAACGGATCCTTCGCGCCGACGCCAAACAGCAGGCTCGCCATCAGCCGCGTCAAGGCAAACGCCCCCAACAATCCGACCGCGATCCCGGCGAACGCCAACGTCATCCCGTCTTTGAGCACGAGCTTCAACACCTGGTTCGCGCCCGCGCCCAACGCCATGCGGACGCCAATCTCATGCGCGCGTCGCGACACCGCGTAGGCCATCACGCCGTAAATGCCGACGGCCGACAGGACCAACGCCAGCGCCGCAAACAATCCAACCAGGAGCATCGAGAAACGCGGTTGGGCCACCGACGCGCCGAGCACCTTTTCCATCGTCTGCACCTGTGTGACAGGCACGTCTTTATCGAGTGCACGCAGCTCCTGTCGCACCGCCGCAGCCATCGACAACGGCTCGCCGCGCGTGCGCACCAGCAGAGTCAGTCTGTTTGTTGGTGCTTGCAGATGCGGCAGGTACATCGCGGGACGCTTTTCTGCGTCGAGTGTCGTCTGCTTGATCGTGCCGACGACTCCGATCACTTCGCGCTGCTTCTGTTCGAAACCGACTCGCAAACGTTTGCCGATCGGATTCTCACCGGGCCAAACGCGCTCGGCGAGGGTGTCGTTGATGACAGTCACGAACGGCGCGTCGCCCTTGTCTTGCGCCATGAAGTGCCTGCCTTGCAGGAGCGGGATCTCGAGAGTCGCGAAATAGTCGGGCGTGACCATCGTGTAATCAGCTTGCGGGCGATGTCCGTCCGGGATCGATTCCCGTCCTTCGACGAACACGTCGGTGCTCTCGACCGCACCGGAAAGCGGCAGCGACAGAACAGCGCCGGCGTTCTCGATGCCCGGCACCGCCTTGAGCCGCGTCGTTAACTGTTGAAAGAAAGCCGTCTGTTCGTCGTCGCGTTCATATCGCGAAGGCGGGAGGTTAGGTAGTTGAACATCGAGCGTGAGCACGTTCGCGGGATTGAAGCCGGGCTTCACTTCGAGCAAACGAACGAAGCTCTTCATCAGCAGCGCCGCGCCGATCAACAGGACCAGCGCCATTGCGACTTCAGAAACGACGAGCAAACTGCGTAGACGACTGTGTCCGGGTCCGCCGGTCATGCCGCGCATGCCGTCTTTCAGCGTTTTGTTCAAATCGAATCGCGACGCTTGCAACGCCGGCACCAATCCGAAGATCAGTCCCGTCGCGACCGAGATCACCACCGTGAACAGCAGAATCCGCGCGTCAACGCCGACTTCGCCGATGCGTGGTACGTCACGCGGAATCAGCGACACGAGCAGCGAGTTGCCCCAAACTGCGAGCAACAGTCCGATCGCGCCGCCGGCGAGTGAAAGCAAGAGACTTTCGGTGAGCAGTTGGCCCACGATGCGCCGTCGGCCGGCGCCGAGTGCTGCGCGAATCGCTATCTCTTTCTGTCGTGAAGTGGCGCGTGCGAGCAGGAGGTTCGCGATGTTCGCGCACGCGATCAGCAAAACCAGCGCGACCGTTGCCAGCAACAAGAGCAACGGCTTGCGAATCGTGCCGACCATCTGTTGATGCAGCGGCACGACGTTGACCGTGAAACCAATCGTGCCAAGCGGCAGTTCCTGTTGAATGGCGCGTAGTTCAGTCTCGCCCTGCAACGGTGAAACACCGGGCTTGAGACGACCGATCGTGGCGAGGTTCAGGTTTCCGTGTCGCTGTCGCTCTTCATCGGTAATCGCGAGCGGCATCCAGACGTCGTTTTGTAACGCGAACTGAAGGCCGGGCATCATGTTTGCGCCGCCCGGAAACTTGAAACCGTTGGGCATGACGCCGACGATCATCGCGTTCTGTCCCGTGAGCGTGATGGCCTTGCCGAGCACGTTGCTGTCGCCGCCAAACTGTCGTTGCCAAAGATCGTGGCTGATGATCGCAACCGGCGCGCGGTTCGGCAGGTCTTCTTCCGCCGTGAAAGCCCGGCCCAGGATTGGACTCGCGCCGACTGCTTCAAAAAAACCATCCGAGACACGTGCGCCACGCAACAACTCCGGCTCGCCGCTTCCCGTTAACTGCCACGACCACGAACGAAACGCAGCCAGACGTTCGAACGTCTGCGCTTTGGCTTTCAGGCCTTCGAAGTTCGGGGCCGAATTCGGCAGCGTGCCGGAGCTTTCGGCCAACTTCGGCAGAAAGCCCCAGATCATTACGACCCGATCCGGATCCCTGAACGGCAACGGACGCAGCAACGTCGCATTCACCACGCTGAAGATCGCTGTATTCGCACCAATTCCCAGCGCCAGCGTCAACACCGCAATCAATGAAAAACCGGGGCGCTTCAACAATGTGCGCGCCGCATAGCGGAGTTCTCTAAACATTTCTTTGCCTCTTGATAGTCACGAACTCACGAACATAGAACAAGTTGGGAAGGGGGCAAGCAAAGCGCGCCCCCGCTTCTGTATCGCGGGGGCGTTGCCCCCTTCCTGACTTGTTCTTGCCTTAGTCTCACTGCTTTCTCAGTCTCACTCCTTAAAGTCACTCATATCGCAGTGCGGTGAGTGGATCGATCTTCGTTGCGCGCCGCGCCGGCAGGTAACAAGCGATGAAGGCGACCAAAACAAGTAAGGACGAAACAACCACGAACGTTGTCACGTCGTAACCGCTGATGCCGATCAACAGCGACGACAATGCACGCGCGAGTCCGAGTGACAACAGCAGTCCGATCACGACACCAATCACTGCCAGTCGCATCCCCTGCACGGTGATCATCTTCAGCACGTCCGCACGATTCGCGCCGAGCGCCATTCTGATCCCAACCTCACGCGTCCGCTGCGAAACGACGTACGCCATCACGCTGTAAAGTCCGACCGCACTCAAGAGAATCGCCAGCACACCAAACGCGAGCGAAAACGACGCCGCCATGTTGGGCGCCCACAACGCATACGTCAGGTGTTCCGTCATCGTCTTCACGGACGCAATCGGCACACTGCGATCGATGTTCTGCACCTCTTTGCGAATCGCGCCCGCAAGCGAGCGCGAATCGACGTTCGTGCGCATCACCAGCGCCATCATCGCCGGGCGTCGCTGCGTCATCGGGTAATAAAAGTAAGGCTTCGGATCTTCCGCGAGATTGCGATACTTGCCCGTCTTCACGACGCCAACGACCTCGATCGGATCCTTGCTGTCCGTGCCAATCAGAATCCGCTTGCCGACCGCGCTCTCGCCGGGCCACAACATCTCCGCCATGTGTTGATTGATGATGACGACGCGCTGCGCCCTGGCATGATCGCGATCATCGAAGTCGCGTCCATCGACGATTGGAATCTGCATCGCGCGAAAATATCCGGAGCTGATCACGTTCGTCATGATCGTGCGTCCGGCGCTTCCGCGCGCCAGCGTCTCGCCTTCCTTCAGTATTGGACCATTGGAGTTTGAACTGTCGCCGAGCGGCAGCAAACGCGCAGTCGCCGCCGCTTCAACTCCCGGGAGACTCGAAGCACGTTCAATCGCCTGCTTGAAGAAGTTACGCGAACGCTCGGTGTCGTAACCAACCAGCTCCGGATCGAGCGTCGCGATCAGTGCGTCCTTGGTGGCGAACCCCGGATCCATCGTCTGCGCCTGGCGAAAACTCTTGATGAAGAGTCCGCCGCAAACGAGCACAGCGAGCGAAAGTGCAACCTGGATCACCACGAGCGTCGGCCGCAACGAGAACCGTCTTCCCTTCGCGCGTTGCCGCGCATCGAGATCGCCTTTCAGTATCGGAACGACGTCAGGGTTCGACGAGTGCCACGCGGGGGCGAGTCCGAAGATCAGTCCGGTCGCCAGCGAGATAACGAGCGTGAAGACGAGTGCGCGCGAATCGAGCGAGAAGAAGTTATCGACGATGTTGTACTGCAGCACCGGCACGAATCCTTCCATCAAGTCCGTTACCCAGTACGCCAGCAACAATCCGAACGCGCCGCCGAGTATCGACAGCAACAAACTCTCCGTCAGCAACTGTCGAACCAAACGCCCACGACTCGCACCCAGCGCGAGACGAATCCCAATCTCTTTGCGACGCGCCGCAGAACGCGCGAGCATCAGGTTCGCAACGTTGGCGCACGCGATCAGCAGGATGAGACCGACGATGGCCATCGCGATCGCGCCCGCGCTCTTCATCACCGGCGTCGCTTCGCCCCAGCGTCCATCCATCTCGCTCAACACTTTTGCGGACGTGTTGCTGTCGCGCTCGTTTGGATAAGCCTCATTGAGTCTCGCTGCGATCGCCTGCATCTCCGCCGACGCCTGTTCGATCGTCGCGCCCGGCTTTAGTCGAGCGAGTACGTTCATCCAGTGACTGTCGCGCGAGGCGAGTAGTCCGGGCGATCTGCGCAGATCTTCGACCATCGCCATCGGGACCCAGAAGTCCATTGACAAGGCAAACTTCGACCCCGTGAACGACTCAGGCGCAACGCCGATCACCCGGTAACCCCGATTGCTGAAACGAACGGTCTTGCCGACGATCTCCGAATCCGATCCGAAGCGGCGTTGCCACAGACTGTGACTGATGACGACGACCGGATGAGCGCCGACGGCGTTGTCCTCTTCGGGCAGGAAGGCGCGGCCCATGATCGGCTTGATCTGGACCACGTCGAAGTACGAACCACTGACAGCCTGCCCCCAGATCACGTCGCTCTGCGTCTCCGAATCGAGCGCTACCGACAGCATGTCTTCGGCTGTCATTGCTTCGATAGCCGTCGCTTGATTTCGGTAGTCGACAAAGTCGGGATACGACATCTCGTCGGCGAGGCCGCGATCCGCCGAGAGTTCGACCGGGCGCACGAGTCGATGAGCATCGGGCACCGGCAGAGGCCGGAGGACGAACGCATTGACGCCGCTAAAGATCGCGGCATTGGCGCCGATGCCCAGGGCGAGTGTCAGCACGGCAACGACGCTCACCGCCGGGTTCTTGGTTAGCAGGCGAATGCCGTAGCGAATGTCTTGCAGCACAGTTCCGATCATGGGAGTTCCTCCTAAACCAAAGACCAATCCTCATTCGTATCTGAGTGCGACCAGTGGATCGACTTTCGTTGCGCGGCGCGCGGGAATGTAACAGGCGAGCAGCGCGACGACGGTCAAAACGACGGTGACCGAGATGAACGTAACGGCGTCGGTCGGCGTCACCCCAAACAGCAGCCCGCCGAGTAATCGCGTCAAGGCAAACGCGCCGATGATGCCGATCACTTCACCGGCGATCACGAACGTCATCCCTTGTAGCAACACCAACCGCATAACGTCTTTCACCTGCGCACCGAGCGCGACGCGTATGCCCAATTCATGGGTGCGCTGTGCGACTGAATACGAGATCACGCCGTACAACCCCGCCGCCGCAAGCAGCAGCGCGACGCCGGCAAACACCGAAAGCACGATCGACGTAAAGCGTTGTTGCCGGATCGAGTTTGCGATCATCCGGTCGAGCGCGGTGACACGCTGGAGCGGAAGTTCACTATCAAGCGCGAGCACCTTCGCGCGAATCGCAGGCACGAGCGACGCCGGGTCCGTTGACGAACGTACGATCAGCGTCATGAACTGGTTCGGCGCCTGTGCAAACGGTTCGTACGCATGCGGTTTCGTCTCTTTCGTCAGCCCGTTCTGTTTCACGTCACCGACGATGCCGACGATCTCGCGATAACTTTCCGGTCCAGTTTGCACGTTGATGCGTTTGCCGATCGCGTCGCCATTCGGAAAGTAGCGTTGGGCCAACGTTTGGCTAATGATGGCAACGCGCGGCGCATCGAGCGTGTCGCGTTCGCTGAAAGCGCGTCCTGCGACGAGCGGAATGCCCATCGCCTTGAAGTAACCCGGCGAGACAGCGGAATAGTTTGTTTGCGGAAGTTCGTTGTCTTTCGGTCGCGGCTGGCCGTCGAAGTAAAACCCGGTGGGAAGGTTATGAACGATCGGCAGGATGCGCGCGAGGCCCGTCGCTTCAACCCCGGGGAGCGTCGAGACTTGTTGGACCAGTTGCTCGCTGAAGCCGGCGATCTGCTGTGGCGCGGCGTACTTCTTTTCCGGCAACTGGATCGTTACGGCAACAGCGTTGCGCGCGTCGAAACCCGGATCGACATGGTTGAGTTGCCACACGGTGCGCAGCAAGAGTCCGCCGCCAACCAGCAACATCAACGCAAGCGCGACTTCAGTTGCGATCAGCAGGTTCCCGATACGCTGCTGACGAACGCTGCGGCTGCGTTGATCTTTCAACGCGGGATTCGAGTCGAACTTCAGCACTTGCAGGGCCGGCACCAGTCCGAACATGAACGCGGTCAGCAGTGTTACCGCGAGCGTGAACAGCAGGACGCGACTATCGATCGTCACCGACGCAACGCGCGGCAGATCAGCAGGCGCCGCCGCCAAAAGCGCCTGCAAGCCCCACGTCGCCAGCGGCCACGCGGCGACTGCGCCGAGCAGTGCAAGCATGAGACTCTCGGTCGCGAGCTGTCTCACGATGCGCGCACGTCCCGCACCAAGCGCCGCCCGCACTGCCATCTCTTTCTGTCGCGTAGTCGCGCGCGCCAGCAGCAGGTTGGTGACGTTCGCGCAGGCGATCAGAAGTATCAGCGCGACTGCACCAAACAGCACCCACAGAACTGTCTTGACATCGCCAACGACGAAATCGAGCAGCGGCGTGACCTTGATACTCCAACCGGTGTTTGCGTCCGCATGTTCCTGCGCGAGCCGCGCAGCGATCGCCGTCATCTCGGACTGCGCCTGGGCCGGCGAAACATCTGCTTTCAATCGACCAACAGCGTCAATGTAGCGCGCCTGGTAAAGCGTGCGTTCGCTGTCTTTGAAGGCGATCGGCGTCCACAACTCGCGTTCGCGTTGATCGGGCAGACGAAACGCAGCAGGCATCACGCCGACGACAACAAAATCTTCGCCGTCGAGCTTCAGCGTCTTCGCCAGGACATTGGCATCTGCGCCAAAGCGTCGTCGCCACAATCCTTCGCTGATGATGACAACCTTCTCGTGTCCCGGCTGATC
>JAICGQ010000164.1 GCA_025923035.1 Pyrinomonadaceae bacterium
CTGCGCTGACCGGCGCACGCCTCGAAGGAACAACGGACGACATCGAAATCACAGGAGCGGCAGGCTTAGACGACGCCGGCGAAGGTCACGTCACCTTTCTCTCGAACCCGCTCTACACGCCGCGAGTCAACACCACGCGCGCGTCTGCGATCTACCTGAGCGAGGACGCGCAGGTCGATCGCGAGATCGCGATTCTGCGCGCGAAAGATTCGTATCTCGCTTACACGCGCGCGTTGCGAATCTTCTATCCCGAACCGGAGTTCCAGGCGTTTATTCATCCGACAGCCGTCGTCGATCCCTCAGCGCAACTCGCCGCGGACGGCGTTGCCATCGGCGCCCACAGTTCTATCGGTCGAAACGTCAGCGTAGGCGCAGGCGTCACGATTCATCCGAACGTGACGATCTACGATGACGTGACGATCGGGAGTGGCTCGGTGATCCACTCCGGCGTCGCGGTTCGCGAGCGCACGGTAATCGGCGAGCGAGTCATCATTCACAACAATTCCGTCATCGGTTGCGACGGGTTCGGTTACGCCAAGGACGAAGAACGACGCTGGCTCAAGATTCCGCAGGCGGGACGTGTGGTTATCGAGGACGACGTCGAGATCGGCGCCGGCACGACGATCGATCGCGCGTCAGTTGGGGAAAGCCGCATCGGACGCGGTTCGAAGATCGACAATCTGGTCCAGATCGGACACTCGTGCACGGTCGGTGAGGATTCACTGCTTTGCGCGCAAGTCGGCCTGGCGGGTAGTTCGCACATCGGCAGCCGCGTAATACTTGCCGGACAGGCAGGCGTCGCGGGCCATCTGAAAATCGGCGACGACGTCGTGCTGACAGCCAAGAGCGCGACGAGTCACGACATTCCAGCAGGTAAAGTTATTTCGGGAATTCCGGCGTTCGATAATCGCGACTGGCTGCGATCGACAGCCGCGTTCCGCAGGTTAGGTGATATTCAACGAACGGTGCGCGATCTGGAGCGACGACTTAAAGACGCGGAATCTAAGTAATCGCGCCGCCGTCAACAATCACGACTTCGCCGTTCATAAAACTGTTTCGCTCGCTGACCATGAACGCCGCGTACTCAGCCAGCTCTTCAGGCCGTCCGAGTCGTCCGGCGGAAGTCCAGAAGTCGTGCATCTGAAGTAAACGATCGGGCAGCGCCTGGGCCAGATCAGTATCGAAGATACCCGCCGCGATCGCATTAACTCTCACCCCGAACGTCGCCGCCTCGCGCGACAAACATTTCGTGAACCCGATCATCGCCGCTTTCGACGTTGCGTAGTGAACGGCCGTCGGCAACGCCCGCATCGCGCCGATCGACGTGATGTTTAGAATGATTCCCTTCCGCTGCCTGATCATCTGTTTGTAGATCGGTTTCGTCACCGCGAAGAGACTGTCGACGTTGGTGTGGATCACTTCATCCCAGGCGCGATCGGTCGTCGTAGCAAAGTTGTCGCCACGATTGATCGCAGCGTTGTTGACGAGAATGTCGATCCCGCCCCACTTCTCGACGAGCTCTCTCGTCATTTTCTTCATCCCGACGCGATCGACCACCGACACTTTCGCGTTGAACGCGCGCCGGCCATGGGCCTCTATCTTGCGGTCCATTTCGAGCGCGAGATCGTCGCGCGAGTTGTAGCTAAACGCCACGTCGGCGCCTTCGCGCGCGAAGACCTCGCAGATTGCCGCACCGATGCCACGCGTTCCTCCAGTGATGAACGCCTTCTTTCCCTCAAGCAAGAGACTCACTCAGTTATCTTTTCTCCTAATCTGCGCAATCTGTGGTTGGGCCAGGACCGACTCACGCGGAGGCTACTTCACTCAAAACTGCGTTTTCAGGTTGTGGAATCAGTGCCGCGATCTCTTCAACAATATGCCGCGTCGCGTTCGGAATAGCCAGTCCAACCGTGGCCGCGCGCAGCCGCGAATAATGAATCTCGTCCTCAACCATGCGACGGACGACCGGCACAACGTCGATGGACCGCTTGAGCATTACACCCGCGCCGCGCTGCGCGATCAGGTTTGCTGTGCCCGCTTCCTGCGGCATCGGCTCCGTGATCATGTCGGCAATGATCGGCACGCGACAAGCGAGCGCTTCGAAAGTCGTGAGACCGCCGAGTTTGGAGATCATGACGTTCGCCGCACTCATCAACTTCTCGATCTCGTCGGAATAACCGATGACTTTGATCGGGAACGGCGCGTCGAGCGCAATCGTTTCCGCGGCGGCGCGCAAGTCTTCGTTCTTCCCGGCGAGGAAAATCGCCTGCACGTCCAACTCGCCCCGGGCCAACTCGCGGAAGATCTGCGGAATATTGCCGCCGCCAACCCAACCCGCGTTCACAAACACGGTGAACTTCTCCGGATCCAGGCCAAGCGCGCGTCGCGCAGCCTGCGCCGCCTCTTCACCGGGATAAGCAAACTTCGGATGCACCGGCATGCCCGAAATCTTGATGCGCTCGGGCGCGACGCCGTAATCGATCAACTGGCGTCGTGCTTCTTCGCTCGCGACCAGATAAAGCGTCACCGCATCGCAAGCCCAGCCTTTCCAAAAGCCGTAGCAAGGATCGGTGACGACGGACACGAGCGGCACACGGCCGGCCAGTCCCAACTCCTTCAGCACACGTCCAAAGATGTGCTGCGTCAACGGATGAACACTGACGACGATATGCGGACACCAACGCTCAAACAGCTCTCGCACGTAGCCGACGCATCGTTTATGAAAGAACTCGCGCGTGTCCGGACGAATGCGGTTGATGATCCAGTAGTAGTACTTCATCCAGTGCTGGCGGTTGCGCAGGATCCAGTTGTAAAGCTGGACCAGCTTTTCCGCCAGGTGATGCGACTCTTCCACCGCGCGCACGACCCGCACCGCGTACGATTCACCGTCGAAAAATTTCTGCACGCCGGCGACGATCGCGGCCGCCGCGGAACGGTGCCCGCCGCCCGTGTCGGACGAGATGATCAGGATCTTCGGCATGCGGTGCTGTTGCGACATCTTCTATACGTGGTCCAACACTCCATCCGGTTCCGGATCCAGGCGGTCGATCCCCTTCCGCGCCTTCTTCATCTCTCGTTCGAGTTTCTTGATCTGAATCAAATGTCCGGGATTGAACGGTAACGATGGATAGTAACTATTTGACTCGTGCGTGCAGAAACAACCGTCGGCCGCTTTCTTGCGACGTTCCTTCATTGCCGGCGACAACCAGAGTTTCTGGAAGTTCCAATCGAATTCGCGCAGGTTGCCGATCGGCGCGAGGTTCTCGCATGACGAAACAGTGCCTTCATCGTAGATCACGCCGCCGGCAGTGCCGGCGTAGCACTTCATCTGCGCCGTTTGCGTTTCCTGCGTCTTCGCGATCAAACCATGCATGTAGATATCGATCGCGGCCTTGAAGAACCCGGCCTTGCCGCCGTAGTTGTTCTTGATGGCGGCGTGACGCGAGTCGTCGTCGATCATCTGGGCCAATTTCGCGTAACGCGAGTGGTCGATGTCGAGCTCTTTCGGGTCTGCTGACGGCGGCCGAATGTAGTTGAAGTTAACTTTGTCAGGCTTCAAGTCGTACTTCAGGAAGTCGTACCACTCGAAGATCGTGTCCTGGTTCGAGTTCATGAAGCAGGTGCACGTTTGCACGTCGAGTCGCGGATACTCTTTCTTGATCGACTGAAGCTGGCGCGCGGTGTCGATCGCGATGTCCCACGAGCCGGGTTTCTGGCGAATCTTCTCGTGCTCGTGTTTTGGGCCATCGATGCCGAGCGCGACGGTGACGTTGAGATCCGGGCACTCCTGAAGGATGCGCGTGACGTCCGGGAAGATTCGTTTCTGAATCTGCCCGTTGGACATGATGTAGATCGACTCGAGCTTGTTGTTTGTATAAAAGGCGCGCGCGATTTCCGGCAGGTCTTTGCGGGTAAACGGCTCGCCGCCGGCGAGGATCAAAACACCCAGGTTGCCGCCCAACGTCTCGGAGATGCGCTCGATCTCGTGCGTCTTCATCTGAAGCTTTTTGCGCGGCCGGTCGTCGAGTTCGTCGGTGAAGAAACAGTGCGTGCAACGCATGTCGCAAACCGACGTGACCAGAATATTCAGCAATACGGGCGAAAACGGTTGTCCAATCGCGAGTTTCGCGTAACGCTTCAACAGCTCTTTTGTCGTAAAATCCATAAATTCTCTTCCCTTTTGCGCACGCGCAAAAGTGTCCGATCCTAACACAGATCGATGTTCTTACGGGAGGCTGCGTTCGCCGCGATTCTGAATCCCCAGCGCGCGCATGCGACGATACAAGTGACTGCGATCGACGCCCATCAACTCCGCCGCGCGCGAAACGTTTCCTTCGGCTTCCTCGAGCTTCCGCTGAATGAACTCGCGGTGATAAGCCTCGGTCGCTTCTTTGAATGACGGGAACCTGAACGATGCCGCCGGCGGTTCTTCCTTACCGTGAGGCGGAAGGTCCGCGGCCGTGACTTTCAAACCCGGATGCATGATCACAACGCGCTCGATCGTATTTCGCAACTCGCGCACGTTGCCCGGCCACAAGTACGACTGCATCTCTTCGATCGCTTCCGTAAGAAACTGTTTCGGGCGTTTGCCGTACGCTTGCGAGAAGTGTTGGTTGAAGTAGTCGACGAGCAGCGGCACGTCTTCGAGACGCTCGCGCAGCGGCGGCAACTCGAATGGAATCACGTTCAAGCGATAGAAAAGGTCGGCGCGGAAGTTTCCCTGCTCGATCTCGACGTCCAATCGTTTGTTTGTAGCCGCGATGAGTCTGACGTCAACGGTGATCGAAGTGCCGCTGCCGACGGGTTCAAAGCGTTGCTCTTCAAGCACGCGCAAAACCTTCGCCTGCACTTTTGGACTCATGTCGCCGACTTCGTCGAGAAAGATCGTCGCGCCGTCCGCCAGTTCAAATTTGCCTTTCTTCGCGGCAGTTGCACCGGTAAACGCGCCTTTTACATGTCCGAAGAGTTCGGACTCGATCAGTTCTTCGGGAATCGCAGCGGAGTTGACTTCCACAAACGGCGCCGCGGCGCGCAGCGATTCGGCGTGGATCGCATGGGCCACCAGCTCTTTACCGGTTCCGGATTCGCCGTAGATCAGAACGCGACCGTCAGTCGGAGCGACGACCGAGATCTGCTTGCGCAACGCACGCATCGCGACTGACTCGCCGACCATCGTGTACTCGCGCGCAAGCGCGGCGGCCATGTCGGCGTTCATCAGTTCGAGTCGCTGTTGACGAAGTGCGTTGCGGACGGTGAGGACTGTCTTCTCGATCGAAAGTGGTTTCTCGATGAAGTCGAAAGCGCCGAGTTTCGTTGCCCGAACGGCGGTTTCGATATTGCCGTGGCCCGAGATGATCACGACAGCGGCGTCTGATCCCGCAGCGCGAAGTTGCTTGAGAGTTTCGAGTCCATCGATACCGGGAAGCCACACGTCGAGCAGGATGCAACCGTAGGCGCGCCGGCCCAGCGCTTTCAAACACTCTTCTCCCGTCGACACGGCATCCGCGACGAACCCTTCGTCTTCCATGACGGCGCGCAACGTCTCGCGAATGCCGCGTTCGTCGTCAACTATGAGAATCGAATCCATTCGTTCCTAGACCGGAAGTTCGAGTACAAATCTGGCGCCGCGTGGATCATTTTTCTCTGCGCGGATCGTCCCGCCGTGTTCGAGAATTATGCGTTGCACGATCGCGAGTCCGAGACCGGTGCCGCTGTCGCGACGTGAAAAGTACGGCTCGAACAAGCGACGAAAATCAGCCGGCGCGATTCCCTTGCCGGTGTCGGCAATTTCGGCGCGCACCACGCCGTTTTCGACGTCACGACTGGTGCTGATCGTGACCAATCTCTGGTCGCCCGCGGGAACCAGCGCGTCCAACGCATTATCGATCAAATTCACGAACACTCTTTTGATCTGTTCGACGTCGAGCAAGGTTGCCGGGAGATCGGGATCGAGTTGGACCTCGATACGGGCGCCGTCGAGCCGTTCTTCGTACAAACCGACGGCCTGGTTCACGACTTCGTTGAGATTTGCGACCTCGAGTCTCGTCGCGGGCAGACGCGCAAAACGTGAAAACTCGTCGACCATCGCTTTCAAGCCGGCGACTTCCCTCCCGATCGTTTCCGTGCATTCGGCGATCACCGCCGCGACTTTTCGTTCGTCTGTGCGGTCGTCGGGGGCGAGCGGCGCACCGTTGCGGCTACCATTCGCGTTAGCGTTTGCCCGAGCGTAACTCTTCGCGATGCGCTCGGCTGAAAGTTGAATCGGCGTCAGTGGGTTTTTGATCTCGTGGGCCATGCGGCGCGCGACTTCGCTCCACGCCGCGGCTCGTTGTGCGGCGAGCAACTCCGAGAGGTCCTCGATAACGAGCACGACACCCGGCCGCGGTCCTTTCGAATCGCGCATGGCGGTGGCGGTCATGGCGACCGGCAGTGGTCCACCACCGTTCGTCGTACCGCTTTCGAGTTGCGTCTGCTCCGTTGCGTGACCCGCGCGTCGCGCGCGACGCAGCAGTCGATCGACGACCAACCAGTCTTCGTTCGCGATTAAAGTCTGCAACTGCGCATTGCCTTCAACGCCAGCGACGAGGCCAAGCATTCGTGAAGCTGATCGATTCAATGTCGTTACACGATCGTTTTCGTCAACCGAAACTACACCGGTCGACAACGATTGCAGCACCGTTTCGATGTAGTTGCGACGCTCGCGCAACGCGAGATGGTTTTCTTCAAGTTGCGTCGTCATCTGGTTGAAGGAGTCGGCGAGTAATGCCAATTCATCATCCGCGATCGTTATTACTCGATGCGAGAGATTTCCGCGCGCAATCTCGTTCGACGCCTCGGCGAGTGCTTTGATCGGTGTTGCGATGCCACGCGCCAGATAAATTGCGACCCAGCTTGAAACGAACAACAGGATCAACGTCATCAATCCCAGCGTTGATAGTCCCAGCAAGCGCACGCGCCGCTGTTTCTTCACCAACTCCTGATAATCGCGTTCGGAAGCGCTGACGAAATCGGAAAGATCATTCGACGCGGACTTCTGTGGAGCAACGATCAGCGTTTCCGAGTTATTCAGCGGCACTTGCAGGACATTCTCTCTCGCCGGCAAACTCGAATCGCTCCTGACCAACACTGTTCCATCTGATCCAACGATCTCGATACGGGCGAGTTGCCCGGAGGCGACGACCTGGTCCAACGTCGCCTGTCGCTGCTGCGGGTTTTGCTGGTTCAACAACAGGACCAGAAGCGACGTATTGTCGCGCAGCGTTCGCTCGTTACTCTCCAGCGTCTCGCGCCGCACCTGTTGCGCCTGTTGCAGAATTTCCTCCGGCAGCGGGTTGAACCACTTCTCCAGTGAACGATTCAGAAACAGGTATGAGAAGACGGCCATCGCCGTGATCGGTAGAAAGCTGATGGAAATGAAATAGACGAGCAGGCGCGTCTTGACCTTCGAACCGAGTTGCCGCTCTTCGCGCTCGCGCCGCAACTTCAGCAGATTGCGAACGAAGATAAATAGAAAGACGACGAAGGCGACGAAGTTGAGGGTCGATAACGCGTAGAGGACGAGCGTGTCGGAAGCCGTGTCGGGTCGAATCACTGTCCACAGCCAAAGCTGCTGCGACACGATGATCGCGAGCAACAGCAGCACCGTGACCCCAAGCACCCACAGCAGCGCACGGCGGCGACGACGAATTCGTTCCCGCTGCTCGGGGCTCAGATTTTCGCGATTTTCGGCCATTCGGAACGCCGCCAAAGTCTAGCACACGCATCTTAGTCTTCAATTCGCGTTCCCACCAACGCGGATTCTCCACAACACAACCGCACCTGCTAGAATGCGAACCACTCAATGGGCCTCTACGGTATCTTCTTCAACGAGTTTGGCCGCCTGCGAAGCGGATGGCGGCTGGCGTTTTACGCTTTTCTTTTTATCGCCGCGACACTTTTGTTGGAGACGCTGTTGCGCGTTGTCTATGCGATCGGGCAGGCGTTCTTACCGCCTCTTCCGTTTGCCGGTTACTTCGCCAACATGGCCTTCCGCTTCAGTCTCCTCGCAGCCGCGCTGATCGCCGGATACTTCTGCGCTCGGTTCTTCGAAGGCTTGCCGTGGCGGTCGCTCGGATTGACGTTGCACCAGGGTTGGGTGCGCGATCTGATCATCGGAACGGTGATCGGAATTGCGGCGTTAGCAGCAGCCGTCGGCATCGCGACTGCCGGCGGCGGACTGCGTTTTTCATTTATCGGCAGCGGAATGTTGTTGTCAGCCGGACGCTCGCTGCTGACTGCCGGCGCGCTATTGTTCGTCGCCGCACTTGCGGAAGAAGCAGCGTTCCGCGGTTATCCGCTGCAAACGATGACGCGGGCCGGGCTGATGTGGCTCGGCGTCATCGTGACGTCGGTCGCATTCGGTTCCGGTCATCTGTGGAACCCAAACGTCGTGCCCGGCGTCACGTTAGCGAATACCGCGCTCGCAGGTATCTGGCTCGCCGCCGCTTACCTGAAGACGCGGAGCCTTTGGTTCCCGCTCGGCGTGCACTGGGGCTGGAACTGGGCCCTGGGACCGATTTTCGGCCTTCCGATTAGCGGCACGCGCCTGTTTTCCAATCCGATATTAAAAGGCGACGACGTCGGCCCGGCGTGGCTTACAGGCGGAAGTTACGGCATCGAGGGCGGCGTGGCGTGCACGATCGCACTGATCGTATTCACTCTGTTCATCTGGCGCACGCGCCTCGTCGGGCCGACGCCGGAACTCCTGAAACTGACATCCGAAGAAAACCCTGCAACGCCGCCTCGCGTATCTGTATTGTCCTAAAAACCCGTGTTAACGAGCGATTGTTAACACTCTCCAACTCTCTCCCGTCTTAGTCGATGTCAAAACCGGACCGAGGCAGCGCGATGTACGAGCTTGATGCCACAGCGGACGTGCTTCTGATGAGACCGCAGGCAAACGCCGCAACCCAGCAACTGAATGAGACGGCTGTCGAAGCCGTGCTGGTCAGCGCCGCACTCGCAGGCGATCGGGACGGATTCGGACAGCTTTACGATCTTTACGCGCCACTCGTCCACGGCATCCTGCTCGCTCGCGTTCCGCGCGGCGAAGTCGACGACCTGGTTCAGGACATCTTTCTTCATGCGTACAAGAAGCTTGATACGTTGCGTGACAAAGCGGCGTTTGGACCATGGATCGCGATGATTGCTCGCAACCGCGCCGTCGACTTTTATCGACGCACGCGCGAAACAGTCGAGATCACAGACGACGTGCGCGGCAGCAACACCACAGACTCACGAGCAAACGAGATCCTCGAACTCATTCGCAGCCTGCCCGACGCTTATCGCGAAACGCTGGTGTTACGACTCGTCGAAGGCATGACGGGACCTGAAATCGCTGCTCGCACCGGACTGACACCCGCGTCAGTGCGCGTAAACCTTCACCGCGGAATGAAACTGCTGCGACAAAAGCTGGGATTTACGGAGGGGCTATGAACGAAGATTACCTGTGGGACAAAAGCGGCGAGCCGGATCCGCAGATTCAGGAACTCGAAGAGTTACTGGCGCCGATGCGTTATCAGCCGAAACCGTTGGAGCTTCCGCAGCAGTTGCCGATCGTGCGACGTCGTAACCACTTTCCGTTGCTGGCGATTGCGGCGACCGTGCTCATCGCGTTGTTAGCGACGGGTCTGTGGCTGCGCGTCCGCACGGAAAAATCAGAAGCTCCGCGCGAAGCCAGGTCGGTACCGTCCACGCCATCGGTGAAAGAAGAAGTTGTTGAGAACAAGACGGAGCCTCCCGTCAAAGCAGCTCCTAGAAAGATCCATCGACCGCGATCAACCCGGACATTTGCGCAAAAACAACAACACGAGGAAGCACTCGCCGCCAAAGAACAAGTAGTGCTCGCCCTGCGGCTCGCGAGCGAAAAGCTCAAGCTGGCCCAACGAAGAACACAGGGTGCGTCGCCAAACCAGATCAAGAACCAACACAAAGTCGGATAACGGAGTTAGACCATGAAATCACTCTTCCAGAAGCTACGCCTGCCACTAATCGCCGGCCTGCTCATCAGCGCCGCGGCACTCGTGGCCCAGGCACAGGATCCCCGGATCCAAACTGCGAGCCTCGATCACCTGGCGGCAAAGGCCAGCCAGACCGTCGAAGTCAATGTCGACGGGCGACTGCTGCAACTCGCCTCGAAGGTCTTTTCGGATAAGAACCCCGACGAGAAGGAGATCAAGGAACTGGTCGCGGGCGTCAAGGGTATTTACGTCAAGAGCTTTGAATTCGAAGCCGACGGTCAATACACAGCCGTAGACGTCGAATCGATTCGCGCGCAAGTGCGCGCGCCATCATGGACCAAGCTCGTCACTGTTAACAGCAAGAAAGATGGCAATCTCGAAGTCTACTTGTCGATGACTGGCGATGTGGTCAACGGGCTGGCGGTGATCGCGACGGATGATCGCGAATTCACCGTTGTAAACATCGTTGGACCAGTCGATATCAACAAGCTCGCCAGACTCGAGGGACAGTTTGGTATCCCCGAGCTGGGCATCGAATCAACGAAGACGAAACCGAA
>JAICGQ010000165.1 GCA_025923035.1 Pyrinomonadaceae bacterium
AAACGCAAGTCCAGCAAATATGCGCCAGCGTCCTCAAAGGTTCGGAAGCCCCAATCAGCGTAAATGAGCTAGCCGCTACCACTCGCGCTACTTTTCGCATTCTCGACTCGCTCCGCGAGCACCGGCCGTTTGAGGTTTAGCTGTCGTGTGTGGCATCGCCGGGATCATCACCCAAAACCCTGAACCCCACATCGAACGCATGCTCAAGAAAGTCGAGCATCGCGGGCGCGACGACGAGGGCATCTGGACCTCCGACCCGATTGATCAGCACAGTCGACGCGTCTGCCTGGGCCATCGTCGCCTCGCGATCATCGACCCGAGTCCCGCGGGACACGAGCCGATGCTCTCGCATAACGGCCGCTACGTTCTTACCTTCAACGGCGAGATCTACAACTATCGCGAACTGCGCGAACAACTGCGCACGAAGGGGCACGAATTCCGCACCGGCACTGACGCCGAAGTCTTGCTCGCGTCGATCGTCGAATGGGGCTGGGATGCAATGGACCATCTGAACGGCATGTTTGCTTTCGCCGTCTGGGACAATCAGGAACGCACGCTGACTCTCGCGCGCGATCACGTCGGGATCAAACCGTTGTATTACGTCTTCGTTCCCGGTAACGCCGCGGCACCGCCTTCATTCGCGTTCGGTTCAGAGATCAAAACGATTCTGGCCACGCGTCTGATCAAACCTGCTCTTAATCCCGAAGCGCTGCATCAGTTTCTAACGTTCCTCTGGTCACCCGATCCGAATACGCTGTTCGAAAGCATCAAAACAGTTCCACCAGCACATCTGCTTCATTTCAAAAACGACGAACTCAAACTCCATCAATGGTGGGACGTCTCGTTCACGCATATCGAAGAAGGTCGAAACGAAGCATGGTGGCGCGAACGCACGCTCGAAACGCTCGACAAAGTTGTGCGCATGGAAATGGTTTCCGACGTGCCGCTCGGCTCGTTTCTCTCCGGCGGCATCGACTCGTCAGGCATCACCGCGCTGATGCAGCGACACGTCAACGGGCAACGCATCAGCACTTACACCGTCGGTATCGAAAGCCAGGATCTTCGTTACGACATAATTCCCGACGACGTGCGCTGGGCGCGGCGCGTCAACGAGCAGTTGCAGACTGACTATCACGAGATCATGCTGCAGCCTTCAGTTGCCGAACTGCTGCCGAAGCTCGTCTATCACATGGAAGAGCCGCCAATCGACATGGCAATTCCGAGTTACCTCATCTCGCGAGCGGCTCGCGAAACGCTGACGGTGATGCTCTCCGGAATGGGCGGCGATGAAGTGTTCGCAGGATATCCGCGACAGATGGCGATGAAGATCGCGTCGGCATTCGATCCGGTGCCGCAGCTCCTGCGACGGCCGTTGATGCAAACCGTTGCCGGAGCATTGCCCGGCGGCCTGCCAGGACGACTCACGGCGCCGCTGCGCAACGCGAAAAAGTTTGCGCGCAGTGCGGCGCTGGGCTTTGAAGATCGATACCTGGGTTACGGCACTTACTTCACCGACGAAATGAAACGCCGGCTTTACTCAGACGAGTGGCGCGCGAGAACCGGCGACTACGACGCCTACGCGATGCATCGCGCGTACTTTGCGCGGGTTTCTGAAGCCGCGCCGCTGAACCGTCTGCTTTACGTCGATCTGAAAACGTTCCTGCCGTGTTTGAATCTCATGACAACCGACAAGACGTCGATGGCCGCGAATCTCGAAGTCCGTGTGCCTTTTCTGAACCGCGAGATGGTCGAGATGGCTGCGCGGATGCCGCCGCGGCTGAAACTCCGCGGGTTGAAGCGGAAGTACATTTTGAAAAAGGCGTTCGAAGGCGTTCTGCCGCACGACGTGATTTGGCGCAAGAAAGCTGGGTTTGGGGCGCCGATCCGGTCGTGGCTGCGAGGGCCGTTGAAGCCGCTGATTCTGGACCTGCTCGGCGAGGATGTGGTGAAACGCCGCGGTCTGTTCCGGCCGAAAGAGGTGAAGCGGGTGATTGATGCGAACTTTTCCGGCCGCGAGGACTATAACCTACAGGTTTTCCAGCTTTTAGGGCTGGAATTGTGGCACCGCACGTTCCTCGATTCGACCGTTGATTAACAAGGGAAAACATTGACAATCACGCGGGTGGCGGTCTACTCTGCTACTGGCGATTCTCTCCCGTAGGTTTCGTCCCGACCTTCAAGAGCCCTCACGGCCTCGAAAGTCTCGGCTATACAGCCCGATGATCACACAGGAAAAAGTCTCAAAGGCCAGAGGCCAGGTAATGCACCCGACGAATACGCCGGGGCGCTCTCCGTGTGTGTTGCTGGCGGAAGACGACGCCGCGCTGCGGCGCTACATCGAGGTGTTGCTGGAGCGTGCGGGGTATGAAGTGGTGTCCGCGGCTGACGGGTTGGAGGCGATGAAGTGTTTGTTGACGACGACGGTCGACGTTGTTGTCACGGATGCGGTTATGCCGAATGTGAGTGGATATGAGTTATGCCGGTTTGTGAGGAGCAGCCGGCATCTGAGTCACCTGCCAATAATCCTCTTGAGTGGTCTTGATCCAAAGAATGCCGAAACCGAGCAGGTCAACGCCTTCCTCGCCAAACCCATCACCCCCGAAAGCTTGCTGGACTGCCTCCGCAAGGTCTGCGTTTGAGAACTCAAGAATCCGCGGATCTCTTAATGTGCCTTCGCGAGGTTAGCGCTTGCGGCACTGATAAGTTCATCCAGCGGGGTGTACTTGATGCCCTGCGCTGCGGCGACTGCTTCGTACGTACACTCACCGGCGAAAGTGTTCACACCTTCCTTCAAACCGGGATCGCTTGCGATAGCGTGAAGGAAACCTTTGTTCGCTAGTTTGAGAGCGTATGGCAGCGTGGCGTTCGTCAACGCGAACGTCGAGGTGCGCGGCACGGCGCCCGGCATGTTCGCGACGCAGTAGTGCAACACGCCTTCAACGTAGTACGTCGGATTCGAGTGCGTCGTCGGATGCGTAGTCTCGATACAGCCCCCCTGATCAACCGCGACGTCGACGATCACCGCGCCATTCGGCACGTCCTTCAACATGTTCTTCGTGATCAGTTTCGGCGCGGCGGCACCTTTCACCAGCACAGCGCCGACGATCAGATCCGCCTGCGAGATCGCATCGTGAATCATGTAAGCACTCGACGCGAGCGTCGAAATCTTCGAAAGGAAAATGTCGTCGAGCTCGCGCAGTCGATCGAGATTGTTATCGATGATCGTGACATGCGCGCCCATACCAACGGCGATCTTCGCGGAGTTTGTACCAACCACGCCCCCGCCGATGATCACGACACGGGCCGCAGGCACGCCCGGAACGCCACCCAGCAGAATGCCGCGTCCGCCACTCATCTTTTCGAGATAGTGCGCGCCAACCTGAATCGCCATGCGACCTGCAACTTCCGACATCGGCGTCAATAACGGCAACTGCCCGTGTCGATCGGTGATCGTCTCGTACGCAATGCCGGTCACTTTGCGATCGAGTAACTGTTTCGTCAGTTCATGATCCGGCGCGAGATGCAGATACGTGAACAGCAACTGCCCTTCACGCATGCGCGGATACTCCGGCGCGATCGGCTCTTTCACTTTCACGATCATCTCGGCGGTCGCCCAAACTTCATCGGCAGTCTCGATGATAGTTGCGCCGGCGCGTTCATAAAGTGAGTTTTCGAAGCCCGAGCCTCCGCCCGCGTCTCGCTCGACGAGAATCTGATGGCCCGCATCTTTGAGCGCGCGCACACCGGCAGGAGTTAGTCCGACGCGATATTCATTGTCTTTGATTTCTTTAGGCAGACCGACGATCAATTTTGTTCTCCAGTCAGTAGTCTCTGATGTATTGAACTATTGCGATGCTGTGCTTGGTGTTTCGTCCTTTGTACTTTGCTCGCCAATTGAGCGATGCTGATACAGCCTAACCCGTAAACTAGCGAACAAAGTAGAAAGAACAAAGCACTAAGCTCAACTTAGTTAGGCGATTCGACGTCGATCTGAGCGCGTTGCAGCTTGCCGCTGAAGTCGACGTAGATGGACTTCCATTCCGAGAAAATATCCAGCACCTGTGTG
Organism: Pyrinomonadaceae bacterium; assembly: GCA_025923035.1. GTDB lineage: Bacteria > Acidobacteriota > Blastocatellia > Pyrinomonadales > Pyrinomonadaceae > PSRF01. Next base: position 4,067 of record JAICGQ010000165.1, read on the forward strand.
CCCGCTTCACGATGGCCATTGCCCGTGGCTTTGGTGCCGCCGAACGGGAGATGAACTTCGGCGCCGATCGTTGAAGCGTTCACGTAAAAGATGCCGGTGTACATGTCGTTCATCGCTTTGAAAGCGCGATTGACGTTTTGCGTGTAGATCGCGGCGGACAGTCCGTAACGGACGCCGTTGGCGATCTGAATCGCGTCTTCGAGCGAGTTTGCAGGAATGACGGTTGTTACCGGACCGAAGATCTCTTCCTGCGAGATACGCATATCGGGCGCGGCGTCAGTGAAGACGGTCGGCTCGACGAAATAACCGTTGGCGTAATCGCCGCGGCTGAGACGTTTGCCACCGCAGGCGAGCTTCGCGCCGTCGTCGTTACGACCGATGCGGATGTAGCTCATTACTTTCTCGACGGCGTCGTTATTGATCAGTGGTCCAACGTCCGTCTTCGGATCCGCGCCGTTGCCGACGCGCAATCCCTTCGCCTCTTCGACGAGCTTGCTGACGAACTGCTTGTAGACCTTCTTGTGAACAACGAGCCGCGACGACGCGGTACAACGTTGCCCTGAAGTACCAAAGGCGCCCCAGATGGCGCCTTCGACAGCTAGATCGATATCAGCATCGTCCATGACGATAATCGCGTTCTTCCCGCCCATCTCGAGCGAACAGATCGCGTTTCGTTCGGCGCACGCGGAGGCGACGATGCGGCCCGTTTCAGTCGAACCCGTGAACGATATCAAACGCAGTGCGTTGTGGTTCGTCATAGCCGCGCCGACACTTTCACCGTAACCGGTGACGAGGTTAACAACGCCGGGCGGAATGCCTGCTTCCTCGCAGGCTTTCACGAGGTTGTAGGTGGAAAGCGGTGTGTCTTCCGCCGGCTTGATGACGACAGTGTTGCCGCAGATCAGCGCCGGGATTAGTTTCCACGACGGAATGGCCATCGGGAAGTTCCACGGCGTGATCAAGCCGCAGAGTCCAACCGGCTGTCGTATGCACATCGCAAACTTGCTGCGCATCTCGGCGGGCGTCGTGAAGCCGTGCAGACGGCGTCCTTCGCCGGCGGTGTAGTAGGTGCAATCGATGGCTTCCTGAACGTCGCCGCCGGCCTCTTTCAAGACCTTGCCCATTTCACGCGTCATGTCGGCGGTGAACTGGTCCTTGTTGCGGATCAGAATCTCGCCCAGGCGAAACAGGATTTCAGCGCGCTTTGGCGCCGGCGTGTTGCGCCAGCGATCGAACGCGCCCTGTGCAGCGTTAACCGCAGCGTTGACGTCGTCGCTGGTAGAAAGCGGAAAACGGCCCACGATGTCGCGCGTGTCAGCGGGGTTGATGTTCTCAAACATCTCGCCCGACTGACTCGCGACCCACTCGCCGTCGATGTAGTTGTGATAGGTCTTGACGGCGGCGCGCGCCGCAGTGCGAGCGGAGAGTTTCCCACTCGTCTTAGAGATTGCTTTCTTTGCCTGAGCCATAAGTAATTGCCGACTGACAATTGCCGATTGCCGATTAAAACCGTGCTATTCCTCTAACGATTCCGAAACTGCCGGACTGACTCTGCCAATTGGCAATCGACAATCGGCAATGACCTTATTGATAGGTAAACTGCACGATCAGCGGCACCAATCTTTCACCCCTCGAATCTCGTTGCAACCGTGTGATGTTCATCACGACCGGATCGCCGACCTTGAGCGAATTCAACACGCGCTGGAAGTCGGCCAGTGAATTTACCTGCACACGATTGATGCGATTGATTGTGTCGCCTTCAACTATTGCCGGCGTGTTGCCTGGCGGCAGTCGAATTTCCGCCATCAATCCGTTGGGATCGACGTCTTTGACGTATAGTCCCTGCGTGCCGGCGATCTGCCGATCGGCAAGCACTTGCGGCGTGATCTCGCCGAGCGTGACGCCGAGTCGCAAAGCGTTGCCTTTCGGACTGCTGCTCTTCGGAGTGCTCTTCGGTTCGACGTAATCTCGCGGCGGCGGGCGCTCGCCCAAAGTGACTGTCACGTTCTTGCGCTCGAGTTTGCCGTTCACGTCGCGAAGCAGAACCATCTTCGCCGGCTGGCCCACGGGACTTCCAGCCACCCGTTGAATCAGGTCCTGCGCATTCACCACCGGTTGACCTTCGAATTCGACGATGATGTCGTTTGCCACAATGCCGGCGGCGGCTGCGGGAATCGTCTGTCCATCTTCAGGCGTGGCGACAAAAGTAACGATCGCGCCCTTCGCCTCGGGCAGTCCATAAACTTTCGCGAACTCGTCGTGTACAGATTCGAGCGTGATACCGAGATAACCGCGTTTCACGCGGCCCTGCGCGATGATCTGTTTGTAGACGAAGTTGGTTTCGTTGGCGGGCAGTGCGAACCCGATGCCGTTGTAATCACCGGTCGAAGTCGCGATTTGCGAATTCATACCGATCACTTCCCCGCGCATGTTCACGAGCGGTCCACCGCTGTTGCCGCGATTGATGGCCGCGTCAGTCTGCAGAAAACGCTGGAAGACTGTGAAAAACTGGCTCTCGCGTTCCTTCTTCGAAATGATTCCGGCGGTGACCGTTTGATCCAGACCAAACGGTGAGCCCATCGCGAGCACCCAGTCGCCGACTTGCGCTGCGTTCGAATCGCCGAGCGTAACGGTCGGCAAATCTTTGGACGTTTCGATCTTGATTACGGCGACGTCAGTTTCCACGTCAACGCCGACGATGGTTGCCGGAAACGTCTCGCCAGTCTGCAAACCGACTCTGATCCGTGCGGCATCCTGAATGACGTGGTGGTTGGTCAGGATATGGCCCTTCGGACTCACGATGAAACCGCTGCCAACACCGCGCGGCGCGCGGCGCGGGCGATTGCGAAACATTTCGAGCAAGGGATTGCCGGTTTCGTCGTCCTTGTCTTCAGAGTCTTTATCGACAGGGTCTTGCTGGGCCTGGGTGGTTTCGATGTTGACGACGGCGGGCTCCACGCGACGTGCAATCTCGGCGAACGACGCTGAAAGTGCTTCAGGCGCTCGGGCAATCTGCATGTCGCTCTGCGCGGTCGTGGGCCGGCCGGACAGCATGGCGCCGATACTGATGCCCGCAATCAGGCACGCGACAGCGAGTGCGGCGATCCAAACTCGCAGCTTTCGCAGGATGACGCGCTCTTGTTCTGTCGTGTGGTTGCCAGACGGGTCAAACATGTTCCACCACCTTTCAAGAAAGGGGTAGAGTATAGCTAAATGCCATGTCAGCGAGCAATTTATGGCGGGATTAGTGTTTTGTGTGGATTATGGCCGCAAAAGTACCTTCAAAACGCCTCTTGTGCGGGCGCGTTTCATGGCGTGAACGCCTCGCGCCAATGGATACTCCTCGCTGATTAGACTGTCGACCTCGATCGCGTTTCGCTTGAGCAGATCGAGCGCCGGCGCAAACCGTCCACAACGTGAGCCAACGATCGAGATCTCGTCTACCACGACGCGCGCCGCATTGATCTCCGTCGTCCCGTGAAAAGTCGACTTCAAGACGAGTTTTCCTTTCGGACGAAGCAGATCGAGCGCGAGGTTGAACCCGCTCGCCGCGCCCGAAGCCTCCACCACCACATCGAACTGGCGTGTCCGTTTCGCTGCTTCCTTCGGCGTTGACGTTTCGATGCCACGGCGGGCAGCGATACGCAACTTCTCGTCGTGCTTTCCGATCAAAAGCGTCGGCGCGCCCGTCAATGCGACGACCTGGGCACTCAGCAATCCGAGCTTTCCATCACCAATTACAGCGACCCGATCGTCGCGAGTGATCGCTACCCGTTCCAGGATCCCACACGCCGCAGCGAGCGGTTCGGTGAACGCTGCGTGCTCGTCAGGGACGTTGTCGGGAACATCGACGAGGTTCACCGCGGGAAGTTGTAGAAACTCGGCGTGCGCACCATCTCTGCCAACAATCCCGAGCACGGTGCGCGATGGGCAATGACGTGAATCTCCGGCGCGACATAGTTCGCACGTTCCGCAACCGGCATTTATCTCACCCACCACACGCCGCCCGGTCTCTTCGACGACACCGACAAATTCATGTCCGATTGTTCCGTTGAACCCGGCGTACCCGCGCGCGATTTCCAAATCCGTGTTGCAGATCCCAGACACAACTACACGCACCAACACTTCTTCAGCGTTATCTGGTTTGGCAACGTCTCGAACTGAAACTCTTTTTTTATCTACGCGGAGGGCCAGCATGATAAAAGCGGTACTTTGTGCTTGGTCCTTGGTTCTTTGTCAGTGGTCCGTTGTCCGTGGTCAGTGGTTCGTCGTTAGATTTACTTACCACGGACAACTGATAACTGACCACTGACCACTGACCAAGAACAAAGTACTAAATACTAAAAACTCTTGCTGCGCGTGTAAGCGTTCTGCATGGTGAGTTCGACGATCTGTTTCGATTCAGAAACCTTCACCGGTAACCGCCACTCGAGCTGTTCTTCACCGGGCAGCGTTGCATGCAACAACCAGCTCCCGGGAGCTAACGCGACAACTCCCTGTCCGTGCTTGTCGAGCTTTGTGACGATCGGCGACCGCCCTCGAATGCGGTCTTTCAGGAAGTCTTCGAATCGTTTTCCCACGCGCGGTTCGGTGAAAAACTCGTGTCGTACAGCGACGATGTCGACCTGGTAAAGATTCACGGCTACGTCGAGCGCGATGTTCGTGCCGTCTGGCGGCTGGCGCAGTACGATCTGCAACATCGATGTACCCCGACCTGTTTCGCCGGTTGCGCCCGTGGGAACGTTGCGATAAATCAACCAGCCCGCGCCGATGAGCCCGACAACCAGCGCCGCCTGCAGAGCGACGATCGCGATCCCGCGAACTGTGAAAGAAACTTTCAAACGCTACCCTTTAAACTTGCGCACAAACCCAACCAGCGACTCCACTTCCTTTTCGTTCAGCTTGTCGCTGAATGCGGGCATGTTACCGCGCACGTTTCGCCCGTTCATGATCGAATTGAAAATGCGTTCGTCCGTGACGTCGTCATGCCACTTGGCGTCAGTCAGATCGCGCGCGTGACTAAACTTACCTTTCGAAGTCTTCGCTCGTCCGTCCGTTCCGTGACACGACGCGCAGTTGCGCGCATACAATTCGGGTGCGGTGCGCCCCTTGCGGTTTCCCTGGTTCGCGGAAACTGCAAAGCACATCAGCAAAATGAAAGTGATTAAAAACGCCAAAGAGCAACTTCGCATCATACGATTCGGCATCGGTCGTTAGTTTTGTGTATAGTGGGAAAAATTTCAACCCAAACTGTAGCGTCAGGACAACTCAATTGACAGAAATCGAGATTAGCAAGCTGCGAGAAGAGTGTGGCGTGTTCGGGATTTACGGTCATCAGGACGCCTCGCGCCTGACTTACCTGGGTTTGTATGCGTTGCAACATCGCGGGCAGGAGTCGTGTGGCATCGTCGCTTCCGACGGCGTCGAACTCCGCCTGGAACGCGCGATGGGACACGTGTCTGACGCGTTCGATCAAACGCATCTCGATCGCCTGCGCGGCGCGAGTGCGATTGGTCACGTGCGCTATTCCACGGCGGGCGAGGTCTCGATTCTCGAAGCGCAGCCTTTTCTCGTGACCTGCCAGCACGGCCAGATCGCGATCTGCCACAACGGAAACCTGCCGTTCGCGCGTGAGGAACGAGTGCGGCTCGAACGTGAAGGCGCGATCTTTTCGTCGACTTCCGATACTGAAGTCGTGCTGCACGGCGTTGCGCGTTCGCGTTTGCCGGTGCGCGAAGCGATTGCGGAAGTTCTGCGCGAAACCGAAGGAGCGTTTTCGATGCTCTTTCTGACGCCTCACGAACTGATCGCCGTTCGCGATCCTCGCGGCTTTCGGCCGTTGGCGCTCGGGCGGTTGGGCGATGCCTGGGTGGTCGCGTCTGAAACATGCGCCTTCGATCTGATCGACGCGCAGTATGTTCGCGACGTCGAACCGGGCGAGATGATCGTGATCGATCAGGACGGGTTGCGATCGTCGAATCCGTTGAAGCCTCAACCACACTCGATGTGCCTGTTTGAGCACGTCTACTTCGCGCGTCCCGATTCGTTGATCTACGGACGATCGATCAACGAGTCGCGTCACAAGATGGGGCGGCGGTTGGCAGTCGAGCAGCCTGCGGCTGCTGATCTGGTTGTTCCCGTACCGGATTCCGGCGTCGCGGCGGCGATTGGTTACGCAGCGGAGAGCGGTTTGAGTTTTCGTTTTGGACTGGTGCGTAACCACTACGTCGGGCGGACCTTCATCGAGCCGCGACAGTCGATTCGTTCGTTCGGCGTGCGCATCAAGTTGAACCCGATTCGCGATCTGATCAACGGGAGGCGAGTGGTGTTGATTGACGATTCGATCGTGCGCGGTACGACGTCGAAAAAGATCGTGCGCATGGTGCGCGAAGCGGGTGCGCGCGAGGTGCACGTGCGAATCAGTTGTCCGCCAACGATCAGTCCGTGTTACTACGG
>JAICGQ010000166.1 GCA_025923035.1 Pyrinomonadaceae bacterium
AATGTCTTTGAAAAATGTATCCATGGTATTTAGTTCTTAGTGCTTTGTTCTTAGTGCTTTGTTCTTTGTTGTCGTGCCTAATAGTTAGTACCAAGCACTAAGCACCAAGCACCAAGCACTCGTTCACTCGTAACGCAGCGCAGTCAATGGATCGACTTTCGTTGCCCGTCGTGCCGGTATGTAACAGGCGATCAACGCCACCACCGCTAACAAACCCGCGACCGCCACAAACGTGATCGGATCTTTCGCCGTCACGCCAAACAACAGACTCTGCATCAATCGGGTCAGCGCCAACGCCGCCGCGACACCGATGCCTAAACCGACGACCACGAGCAACATTCCCTGGCTCACAACCAAACGCAAAACATCGCCGTGTCGCGCACCTAGTGCCATGCGTATACCGATCTCATGCGTCCGTTGCGCGACTGAGTAAGACATGACGCCGTAGATTCCCGTCGCGGCCAGAATCATCGCCAGCGCAGCAAAGAGTCCGAGCAGCGTCGTGCGATAACGCGGCGTTGCCGTTGACCGGTTGACCCACTCATCCATCGTTCTGATTACGGCAACTGGTTGTTCCTTATCGATCGCCGCCACCTCTTTGCGCACCGCGGGCACCAGACTCAGTGGATCTCCCTGGGTCCGCAGCGCGATGTTCATCCTTCCGGATAGAACAGTGGGGAGGTACATCGCTGCGTACGGTTGAAACTCGAGAGAGCGGTGACGGATGTCGCCGACGATGCCGATGATCTCGAAGGGCTTGTCGCTCAGGTTGGTGACCAGACGCTTCCCGAGGGCCTCTTCGTTTGGAAACGCCGTGTTGACGAGGCTCTCGCTGACGACCACCAGCTTCGCGTTGTCGCGCACTTCCTGTGCGGTGAAATTGCGACCGCGCAACAAAGGAATGCGCATCGTTTGAAAGTAGTTTTGATTGATGCGCCGGAAATCAGCGCCAAACTTTTGGTCGGGCGAAACGCCCGTACGTCCTTCAACGGTGAACGGCGTGTCATTCGGTTGACCCGACAACGGCAGCTCCGTGATAAAGCCGGCGCTCTCGACTCCCGGCAACGCGGAGAGCCGCTGTTCAAGTTGCTGATAGAAGCTCGACGCCTTCTCGGGCGTGTCGTACTTGCCGCCCGGCAGATCGACGCGCATTGTGAGAACGTTACTGGCGTCGAACCCGGGGTTGGTGTTCTGCAGCACAATCAAACTTCTGATCAGCAAGCCGGCGCCGACTAACAGGACCACGGCGAGCGCGCTTTCGAACACGACCAGCAAACTGCGCGTTCGATTTCTAAATGTCGCTTCACTGTTCTTCGCGCCCTCTTTGAGAGCGTCCGAAAGGTTCAGTTTCGCGGTGCGGAACGCCGGTACAACTCCGAAAAGCAGGCCCGTGATCAACGACGTCAGGAACGTGAAGCCGAGCACGGTCGCGTCCATCTTCACGATTGCCGTTGGCGGAACACTGTCGCGGGTGAGTGTCACCAGCAGATCGATTCCCCAGGCCGCCAACAACGCGCCGAGCACGCCGCCGATCAACGCGAGCAACAAACTTTCGGTGATCAGTTGACGAACGATCCGGAAACGGCTCGCGCCCAGTGCGGTGCGCAACGCGACCTCTTTCTGTCTGGCAGTCGCTCGGACGAGCAGCAGGTTAGCGACGTTCGCACAGGCGATGAGCAGCACAAACCCGACGGCGCCGAAGAGGATGTACAGGCTCGTTTTGCTGTTGCCGATGAGTCGCTCGCGCAATGGTTCGAGGCGCAAGCTCCAACCCTTATTCGAGGTCGGATACTGTTCCGCGAGTTGTGCGGCGATGGCGTCAGTGTCGGCTTGCGCCTGGGCCACCGTCACACCCGGCTTGAGACGGCCAAGCGGTCGCAGGAAGTGCGCTGCACGGACCTTCATTTCCTCAGCGCGGTCGAAGTTCAGCGGCACCCACAAATCAGCAGTCTGCGGAAACGTGAGGTCCTTCGGCATCACACCGATGACTTCAAAACTCTTGCTGTCGAGATTGATTCGTTGATTGATTATCCCCGCGTTGCCGCCAAAACGTTTCTGCCACAGCTCGTGACTCAGAATCGTCACCTGATCGTTTCCGGACTTTTCGTTGTCGAGTGAAAACCCGCGACCGAGCAACGGCGTCACGCCGAGTGTTTGAAAGTAGTTGCCGCTGACGACGGAGGCATTCAGACGTTCCGGTTCACCGCTGCCGGTGAGGGTCGCGGGCGCAGGAAGCGACATCGTCGCGGCGAATTGTTCGAAAGTCTTGTTCTGACTGCGGAAGTCGAGATAGTCGGGCGGAGAAACACTGGCACGATTACCGCCGGGGAAGTTGCCCCAAACCCAAACGAGTCGATCCGGTTCGGGATAAGGAAGCGGCCGGAGCACAACTGCGTTGACCAGACTAAAGATCGCCGTGTTGGCGCCGATTCCGAGCGCCAGGGCGACGAGTGCGATGGCCGTGAATCCAGGCCGTTTCCACAAGCCTCGGAGTCCGTAACGAATGTCTCTGAAAAGGGTATCCATGGTCTTAACTCGCTTCCGTCGCTTAGTTCTTTGTTCTTTGTTCTTTGTTCTTTGTGCCTAATGGTTAGTACTAAGCACCAAGTACTAAGTACTAAGCACTAATTCCTCATTCGTATCTCAACGCGGTCAACGGATCGACACGCGATGCGCGTCGCGCGGGTATGTAACCCGCGAGCAGAGCGACCACGGTCAACACGACTGCCGCTGCGATCAACGTCAGTGGATCTGTCGGACTCAGTCCGAATAACTGCGTCTCAATCAAACGCGCCGACAGCAACGCCGCGGGCACACCGACCGCCAATCCGGCAACCACCAGCACCAGCGTTTCTCGCAACACCATCCAGGCGATGTTGCCGCCCTGCGCACCGAGCGCCATGCGGATCCCGATCTCATTCGTCCGACGCGCGACGCCATGGGCCATCACGCCGTACAAACCGATGCAGGCAAGAATCAGCGCCAGCGCGCCAAAGAAACTGACCAACTGCGCGATCAATCGATCCTGCGTGAGCTGATCGCGAATCTGATCGTCCATTGTCGTCACACCGAAGACCGGCATCTTGTCGTCGATCTGGTTGATCGTCTGACGAACTTGCCCGCCAAGTGATTTGGCGTCGCGCGTGGTCCGAATCAGAATGTTCGCCGAGTAGGCAAACTGATCCTGAATTTGCAGCATGGATCTATAGACGGTGGGTTGGACCGGCGCGCGCGTGTCTTCCGACTTGATATCGCCGATAACGCCGATTATCTGGAACTCGGGGTTTTGTTCGCCCTCGTTATCAAAGTTGAACGTGCGGCCGATCGGGTTCTGGTCCTTAAAGTACGTCTGAACAAAACTCTCATTGACGACGGCCACCGGCGGGCCGGACGCCGTGTCGCGTATGTCGATCTCGCGCCCGCGCAACAAGGGAATACCGAGTGTGGTTGCGTACTTTGGCCCAACCAGCAACTCTTCGACTACCGGTTCGTCGCCCGGCTCGGGAGTTAGACCAGGTATCTGAATACTGCTGCTTCGCTGCGTGCCGCTCAAAGGCGAGTAACTCGCCATCGTGACTGACTGAACGGTGGGCAGACTGCTCAACCGTTCGAGCACCTGTTGATAGAGCGTAGCGAGCTCGGTTGGTTTGTAGCCGGCGAGCCGTGCGTCTACGCCGACCAGCAGCATGTTGCTGCGATCGAAGCCGACATCTTCGCTCTGCAGCTTTGCCAAACTGCGGGCAAACAAACCGGCGCCGGTAAGCAGGACCATCGAAAGTGCTACCTGCATCACGACCAGCGAGGAGGAAAGACTGAGCCGTCCGAGCCCGCGCGCCCGGCGAGTCTTTTCTTTCATCGCGGAAGAGAGGTCGATGCTGCTGGCCTGAAGTGCGGGAATCAATCCGAACAATAGCCCCGCGACCACAGATACGCCTGCGGTGAACGCGAGTATGCCGGCATCGGGCCGTGTGTCGAGCGGCGACTCCGGCGCTACGAGGTTTACGAGAACAGTTACGCCCCACTGGGCCAATAACACACCGGAAACGCCGCCGATGATGGCCAGCAACAAACTTTCGGTGAGTAGTTGCCGGACAATGCGCCAGCGCGTCGCGCCCAGGGCCATGCGCAACGAGATCTCCGCTTTGCGCGCGGCCGCGCGTGACAACAGCAGACTGCCGACATTAGCGCACGCGATTAACAACACGATGCCGACGATGACCATCAGCATTCGCAACGGCGTCGAGTAAAGCCGCCGCAATCCGGAAATGCCGCCACTGCCGTCGACAAGTTCCACGTGACTGTTCTGAATCGCGAGTCGGCGATCGTCGGTGATTTGGCTGCCCGCGAACTCGGTCCAAAACTGTCGCACCTGGTGCGTCACGCTGCTCTGCGCCTGGGCCATTGAAACTCCCGGCTTCAACCGGCCTATGAGTGTGAGCCAGTACGCTTGTTGCTCCTCCAAAAACGATTCGCGCAGTTCGATCTGAGGCTGAAACGAGAGTGGCAACCAGAAATCAGGTGGACGTCTCACGCGTTCGCCAAAAAACTCGCGCGGCATGACGCCGACAATCGTGAAGGTCGTGCCGTTGATGATGAAAGGCTTACCGACCACAGACGCATCACTGTTCAACTTTTGCTCCCAGTAGCGATGACTCACCACCGCCGCCGGTTCAGCGCCGGGTTTGTCGTCTTCAGGCGTGAAGACGCGCCCACGCGCCGCGCGCACGCCGAGGAGCGAAAAATAGTTACCGGACACGAGGTGGCCCGACGAACGCGTCGCTGCATTCGCCTGCGAATCAGTTTGCCGCACGCTCAAACCCGTGACGCCACTGCGCATCGCGGCGATGTCCTGGAACGAATCGTTGTGATCGCGCAGGTACTTGTACGACGCATAGGAGAAGCGGTCCCACTTTTCCGCCGGCGGCGTATCCTGGAACGACGTGCCTTCCCCGGTTACGTCGGTGAACAGGACCAACTCCTGAGGATTGCTGACCGGAAGCTTCTTGAGCAGCACCGCGTTGACGAGTGTGAAGATTGCCGTGTTCGCGCCGATTCCGAGCGCGAGAGTGAGCACCGCGATAACGGCAAAGCCTTTTCGTTTCAGCAGTCCGCGAAATCCGTAACGTATATCTTTGAATAAATTTTCCATCATTCGTACCTGAGTGCGATCAGCGGATCGACCTTCGTTGCACGCCGCGCCGGGAGATAGCACGCAAGAAATCCGACCGCCGCTAACAGCAGCGACACCAGCACGAACGTCAGTGGATCGGTCGTGCCAACTGCAAACAACAGGCTGCGAATCGTGCGGGTCACCGCGTACGCGCCTGCTACTCCTAAAACAACTCCGATCACAACGAGCGACATGCCCTGCCTGAGGACCATCAACAAAACGTCGCGCGTGCGTGCGCCGAGAGCCTTCAATTGCGCGGTCGTGCAGATGCCGACGATCGTGAAACCAGGTTTCCGGATCAACATCCGCGCACCGTAACGAACGTCTCGCCACACCGAATTCACAATCCACAACCTCCCTATTCGTATCTCAACGCTACCAATGGATCGACCTTTGTCGCGCGCCGCGCGGGCAAGTAACACGCGAGCAGCGCGGCGATAAACAAACAGCCGGATACGACGGCGAACGTCAGCAAGTCAGTCGCTTCAACGCCAACTAACAACGCCTTCATGAAGCGTGTGAGTGCCCACGCGCCGACCAATCCGATTCCGATACCCAACAGCGCCAACTTCATTCCGTGTTTGACGACGAGCTTCAACACGTCGGAAGTGGTTGCGCCCAGCGCCATGCGAATCCCTAACTCCTGTGTTCTTTGCGAGACGGCGAAAGCCATCACGCCATAAATGCCGAGCGATGCGAGCAGCAATGCGATGACGGCAAAAAACCCGAGCGTCACCGACGAGAATGAGTACATCGATGCCGCCAGGCCCCACACCTCGTTCATCGATCGGACCTCGTACGCCGGCAGGTCCTTGTCGATGGTCCATACCTGCTGCCTGATCTGTCCGGCGATGGAGGTGGGATCAACGGTGGTCCTGGCCACCAGAGCCATCGCGTTCCAGGGGTCTTGTGCGTGCGGCAGGTAGTATTCAGGTGTGACCGCGAGGTTCAGTTCATGCGTTACGTCTTCGACGACGCCGACGATTTCCATCCAGGGGTTCTTTTCCGGTGGTCCATTGAAGCGAATCCGTTTGCCGATCGCGTCCTGGACGGACCAGTGCTTGCGCGCCATCGTTTCATTCACGATGACGACAGGCTGAATGCCTGCTTTGTCCTGTTCACTGAATCCTCGTCCGCGGATGATCGGGATCCGCATCGTTTGGAAGTAATCAGGAGTGGCGACCCGGTAACGACCGCTGTTCTCGCGACCCGGCTGCGGTACAGGATCGCCTTCCACGAGATAATCGTCCGACGAGTTTGAGCCGCCGAGTGGGAGATAGTTGACGAATGCGGCAGACTCGACGCCGGGCACCGCTTTCACACGTTGGAGCAGATCGTGATAGAGCGCTGCGCGTTTCGGCTCTTCCGGGTACTTACCCCACGGCAACAGGATTCTCATCGTCAACACGTTGTCGGGATTGAAACCGGGACTCGTCTTAACGAGATATAGAAAACTGCGGATCGAAAGCCCGGCGCCGACCAGCAACACCAGTGACAACGCGACTTCAAACACGACCAGCGAGCTCCGCAACCGGTGCGAGCTTCCCGAAACCTGGCGTGCGCCATCTTTCAGCGCGTCGTTGAGGTTCGGTTTTGATACCTGCAAAGCGGGCGCGAGACCGAAAACCAGTCCGCTAAAAATGGAAATTCCCAGCGTGAACAGCAGAACGGGAACATTGATTCCGAGTTGATACCAACCCGCCGCAAACTTCGCCGCATCGCCCGGGTTTCCCCAGCGCAACGCGTCGATGCCCCAGAATCCAAGCAGCACTCCAAACGCGCCGCCGATCAAAGCGACGATCAGGCTCTCCGTGAGCAACTGCCGCATGATGCGCCAACGAGTTGCTCCCAGCGCTGCTCGCAACGCGATCTCTTTGTGACGTCCAGTCGCGCGCGCCAGCATCAGATTGGCGATGTTTGCGCATGCAATCAGCAACACGAACCCGACGAAGCCCATCGTGACCCAGATCGGCTTGTCGTAAGCGCGCACCATGTCGTCCACCAGCGAATAGACAGTCGCGCCGAGACCGGTGTTCGTCTCCGGATACTGTTTTTCGAGACGAGCTGTGACGTTGTCGATCTCTGCCTGCGCTTGTTCGATGGAGACACCGGGGTTGAGCCGTCCGATCACGTAGAAACCATGCAACGTCCGATTGCTGGTGACCTCGGGCGTTAATTCGATCGGCGCATAAACTTCGCCGCCCTTGGGAAAGTTGAAGTGTTCCGGCAGTACGCCAATCACCGCCAATTGGTAGGTGTTGATCGTGATCGTCTTGTTGAGGATGTTTGGATCGCCGCCGAAGCTTCGCTGCCACAGACTGTGGCTGATGATCGCGACTACGTCTTTCCCGGGTTGGTTATCTTCTTCAGTGAAGTTGCGGCCCAGGATCGGTTTTACTCCGGTGACGTCAAGGAAATTCGCGGTGACGGCAAAGCCCTGAACTCGTTCAGGTTGATCCAGACCGGTAATGTTGGCATTGAACCAACGATACAGCGCGAGGTGTTCGTACGACTGAGTCTGCGCACGCCAATCGAGGTAATTGGCCATCGCGACTTCGTTATGGACTTCGCCGCGGATCGGATTGTTGTCCCAGATCGCTACCACGCGATCGAGTTCCGGAAACGCGAGGGGTTTGAGAAGCAGCGCATAGATTGAACTGAACATCGCCGTGTTTGCGCCGATGCCAATGCCCAGCGTGAGGACGGCAATAAGGGTAAAACCGGGTCGTTTGATCAGGTTGCGAACTGCGTAACGGATGTCGTTCAGGAAGGCGTCCATAACACTCTCCATTACCAGGCCAAGGGGGCCACGGGGCTCAGCAAACACACTGGTGACGTCAACGATCGCGCATACGATCGCCTGTTACCTTTAGTGGATTGCGATTGTGAGCAACTGCAGGTTAGACGTTACTGGCCGTTCACGATCCAGCCATCTTCGAGGCGCACTATGCGATTGCCGTACGCGGCATTGGTCTCGGAGTGCGTGACCTGGACAATGGTCGTGCCTTCGTCGTTCAGGCGTTTGAACATGTCCATGATCTCTTTGCCCTGGGCTGAATGAAGATTTCCGGTCGGCTCGTCTGCCAGGATTATTCGCGGACTCGCAACGACGGCTCGCGCAATCCCCACGAGCTGTTGTTGTCCGCCCGAAAGTTGTGTCGGAAACAGATCTTTTTTGCCCACCATCTGAAACCGATCGAGCGTGTCGCAAACGATCGACTGCCGATCTTTCTTGCTGACGTCGCGATAAGAAAGCGGCAGCTCGAGGTTTTCAAACACCGTCTGATCGTCGAGCAAGTGATAACTCTGAAACACAAACCCGATGTTCCGATTGCGCAGCGCCGCCCGTTTCTTTCCGTCAAGCGTGTGGACGGGAACGTCGTCGAAAAAATACTCGCCGCTCCACGACTGGTCATGCATGCCCAGGATGTGCAGCAGTGTCGACTTCCCCGCCCCTGACGGGCCCATGATCGAAACGAACTCGCCCGGCTTGATGTCGAGATCGATCCGGCGCAGGACGTAAGTCTTGGTTGGACCGTGTGGAAAAGCCTTTTCGACGCCGCGCAAGCTGATCATGAAATCGCTCCGAAACCACTTTCGGCCAATTCGCGTTTCGCTTCCTGAATCTCGCGACGATCAGCACCGGCCTCTTCTTCAACAATCAAACCGTCGAAGAGATGGACAATACGATCGGCGTGCTGGGCATAGCGCGGATCGTGCGTGACCATGCAGATGGTGGCGCCGCCGCGGTGCAGTTCGCGCATCAACTCCATCACCGCTTCGCCGTTGGTTGAGTCGAGGTTCCCAGTCGGCTCGTCTGCCAGCAGGATGCTCGGCTGTCCGCCAACCGCGCGGGCGACTGCGACGCGTTGTTGTTGACCGCCGGAGAGCTGGCTCGGCAAGTGTTTCGCGCGATGGGCCATGCCGACGCGTTCGAGCGCTTCGGTGGCCCGCTTCTTTCGTTCACTGGAACTCATACCGCGATAAGTCAACGGCAGTTCGACGTTCTCGTAAACCGTGAGATCGCCGATCAGGTTGAAGCTCTGGAAGATGAAACCGACTTCGCGGTTTCTGATTCTGGCGCGCTCGGACAACGACAGGTTCTCAACCGGATGATTGTTGAGTACGTACTGACCTTCGGACGGGGTATCGAGCAGGCCGAGAATCGATAAGAGAGTTGACTTGCCGCAGCCCGAAGGTCCGGCAATGGAAACGTATTCACCTTGCTTGATGTCCAGATGGATACCGGAAAGTGCGTGGGTTTCGACTTCGTCCGTGTAAAACACTTTCTTGACGTCAGCCAGGTGGATTAGGGTCTCGGATGAACTCATCATTCACTCCTTGATAGTTTTTGTATTGAATCTGTAAAAGTGAACACCGCAAACCCGTGTTCCATGACAAGCGGGTCTGAAAACTCAAGAATTCGCGTCTGGGCGCGCCTCGCGGCGCGGCCTTACCGGATGCGAACGCGGTCGAAACTGTCGTAACCCGACGTATCCGAGATGATCACCTGTTCGCCTTCGCGCAGGCCTTCGAGTATCTGGATCGTGCTGACCGAGTTGTTGCCGAGTTTCACTGTGCGGTGATGCGCTTCGGTGCCGTCCGGAGTCAGCACAAACATCTTGACTGTTTGGAACGCCTGGCCAAACGCCGGCCGGCCGACTTTCAACACATCGGGAAGACGTTCGAGTTCGATCGTTCCGTCAACGCTGAGATCGGGGCGCGCGCTCGGCGGCAACGGTCCGATCAACGCGGCGTCGATCTCAACGGTGCCTTCACGTGCAGCCGGATCGATGCGCGAAACTGTGCCCTGAATAATGCCGTTGCGAGTGTCAACGAGAACCGGCTGGCCGATGCGAACGCCGGAGATCTGAGTTTCAGCTACTCGCAACACTGCTTTCAACGAAGTTTGATCGGCGACGCGCGCGATGTTGAATCCGGGTTCGACCTGTTGACCGACTTCGACGGAAACTTGTTGCAGCACGCCAGCGGAGCCGGCGCGAACTTTCAGGTTCTCGACTTCCTGGCGCCTCAGTGTCGCCATTGTTCGCAACTGCTGGAGTCGCGACGAAGCGGCGTTGAGCTGCGCGCGAGTTGCTTTGGCCGCAACTGCTAATCGCTCCTGTTCAACCTTCAACCGGTTGGCGAGATCCTGCACGGCGACGCGCGAGATTTTGATCCGGAGTTCGGCAATCAGGTTCTGCTTATAAAGTACTTCGTCGGCGTC
>JAICGQ010000167.1 GCA_025923035.1 Pyrinomonadaceae bacterium
GTAAGAGTTGATGCCTTCTTTAGCATCCGCGGATTGAAACAATTGTTGTTGCAATTCACGCTCGAGTGCGAGCGCAGATTCAAACGGAATTTCAGATCCGGTTTGCACGGCGCGTTTGATTCTGCCCACCGCCATCGCGGCTTTGTTCGGCGTGGTAAACTGACGTGCGTACTCGAGTACATCGGCCAGGAAATTCTCCGTCTCAAATACTTGATTCACGAGACCGAACTCCAATCCGCGGTCGAAATCAAACAACTGGCCCGTCGCCATCAGCTCGATCGCTTTCGACTTGCCGACGATCCGCACGAGCCGTTGCGTTCCACCTGTTCCCGGCAAAACGCCAAGCGAGACTTCCGGCAGTCCCATCTTCCCGGCGCCTTTGCGTGCGACGCGAATGTCCGCCGCCATCGCCACTTCCAAACCGCCGCCGACGCAGTGTCCGTTGATCGCGGCGATGACGAGCTTCGGCGTCTGTTCCAGGCGCGAAAGCGTTTCGTTTGCGTGTAGACAGAAGTAGTACTTGAAGACGGGCGTGACGTCCGAAAGCATCTGAATGTCCGCGCCCGCGCAGAAAAACTTTTCACCCGCGCCGGTGATGACGATCACCTGCACGTTCTCGTCCATGCGCGCGTCGAGGACGCAGGCGTCCAACTCCTGCATCATCTCGTAGCTGTAGGTGTTGGCCGGCGGATCGTTCAACGTCAGAATGGCAACACCGCCGTCAGTTTTGTAATCGACTTTCATCCGTTTAATCCGTGCGTCCATATACTCAAATTCTCGATCCGCATCGTCGTCGTGACCGGTTCCAACAGCAGCCCCGGCGAGAAGCCGCCCAGAAATAGCTGCGTCAAGTGTTGGGCCAGTTCGTGTACGCCGAGTTTTCCCTGTGGGTCGTACCAGTTATAGATCCAGTTCATCATTCCAAACAACGCGTACGTCGCAACCGTCAGATCCACTACTCGGTTCTCCGTCAACTCCTGGACTTCCTGAAGTATCTTGCGCGCGAGCTTCGTGTAGTTGTCCTTGCGCGTCGAGACGTGCGCATGCAGGTCGCCGCGCAGCGATTCCGCTTCGTGTGAAAGCACTTTCATCTCGGCCATGTTGGCGGCAAAGAACGAAAGGTGGTTCTCGATGAAGATGCGCAATTTAACTACCGGCGCGTCGACTTGCTGGAGCTGCTGTTCGAGGCGTTCGAGCACGCGTCCGAAACAGTTGTCCTGAATCAGAAACAACAACTCTTCTTTCGAGCGGCAGTAGTGGTACAGCCCGGCGAGACTCACGTTCGTGGCCCGCGAGATGTCGCGCATCGAGGTCGAGTGATAACTCTTCTCGGCGAAGATGCGCGCCGCCGTGCGCAGTATGAATTCGAGTTTTTGATCGTGACGCGAAACCTGCAATGGTCTAGAGCCTCACATACTCAAAATCGAATGGCTTGCCCTTGATGCCCGCCGCCGGAGGCGCGATCCAGTTCGCAATCTTCCCGACTTCGTAAACCGGGTGCATCAGGCTGCGAACGTATTCGCGATCTTCGATCGACGGCAGCCACTCCGCTTTGCGTCGCTCAAACTCTTCCTTCGAAACCAGATTGCCGTGGATGTCGAACGAGTGACCCGCGAACTCGCCGACGTGACGATGAAAACGCGGATGCGGCAGGTAGAGCTGCTCGCTGCGACCTTCGTGCGCGAGCACTTTGTTCCAGCGCGCCAGGCCCTTCTCGCAATCCTTCACGTACTCCGTGCGCAACACTTCGTTCAGCGCGTTGCGCATCGGCACTGCGCGCGTTTTGAGCTCACCGTTTTCAACCACGGTCATGTTGAAGATCTCATTCGCCGCGGAGTGGTCCGTGTACTGCTCCTGTTCCTTGTAACGGCCTTTCAAACCGGCCGCAAAGAAGTCTGCAGAGTTGGAACTGATCTCGCCGCCGAACAGATCGAGCGAATAACTGAACCAGAAGTTGATGTATTTCTGAATGATGTCGAGCGGAATACCGCCGAGTTCGCGTACGTCGCCCTCTTTCATCAACTGCGCGGTGCGGCGAACAACGCGGCCGAGACCAGTGTCGCCGACGAACATGTGATGCGCTTCCTCGGTAAGCATGAAGCGGCACGTGCGTGCGAGTGGTTCGAAACCTGATTCTGCGAGCGCCGACAGTTGGTACTTGCCGTCGCGGTCGGTAAACATCGTGAACGCGAAGAAGTTGAGCCAGTCGTCGCACGGTTGATTGAACGCTTCGAGAATGCGCGGCTTGTCGGCGTTGCCGCTGCGACGCGCGAGTAGATCGTCTGCTTCGTCGCGGCCATCGCGTCCGAAATAGCCGTGCAGCAGGTAGACCATGGCCCACAAATGACGGCCTTCTTCGACGTTCACTTGAAACAGGTTTCGCAGATCGTAAAGCGATGGGCACGTCTTGCCGAGCTGTCGTTGCTGTTCGACTGACGCGGGTTCCGTGTCGCCTTGCGTAACGATGATACGCCGCAACGCATTACGAAACTCGCCGGGAACTTCCTGATAAGCGGGACGGCCCTGGTTGTCGCCGAAACCGACGACAGCGTCAGGCTGCGCGGGTTCGAGAAAGATGCCCCAGCGATAGTCGGGCATCTTCACGTAATCGAAGTGCGCCCAGCCTTCGGAACCAACGTCGATTGCGGTGCGCAACCAGACGTCTTTCTCCTGAAAGCCTTCGGGTCCCATCTCGCGCCACCAGTCGAGATAATTCGGCAGCCATTTTTCTAGCGCTCGCTGAAGCTTTTTGTCTTCAGAGAGGTTCACGTTGTTAGGAATTCGATCGTAAAGGTTCATAGCCAAATCCGTGTTCTAAGTGCGTTTGTAATCGAAGTGCGCCTGTGTCGGTTTGCCGTAGTTAGTTAGCGCGCCTTCTGGTCCAACTGCGTTTGGCCGCTGGAAGATCCAGTTTTGCCACGCCGTCAGACGGCCGTAGATCTTCGTGTCCATCGTCTCCGGGCCGGCGAAGCGGAGCGACGCTTCCATTCCCGTCAGCGCGTCGGGCGACAAGGAAGTGCGCTCTTCGATGGCGACGCGAATCTCGTCTTCCCAATCGAGATCGTCAGGCGCGAAAGTGATCAATCCGAGCTCTTCCGCTTCTTCGGTGTCAAACGATTTCTTCGCGTCGAAAACTTCGTCGAGCTTGTCCGGCTCGGCAAGGAAGCGCGACTGCAAACGCGTCAATCCGTTGCTCATCGGCAGCGCGCCGGCGTTCATTTCGGAGACTGCGATCGAAGCGTCGGAATCCATCAACATGTAACTGCGATCCGCCGCGAGCAACAGCTCCAGCAGGTTTCCGGCGAAGCAACTGCCGGGCTCGACGATAGCGAAGAAGCTCTTCGCAGTGAGATCGAGGCGGCGTAGCACGCGCGCCATGTTCAGGATGATCTCGTGTACGAGCCAGTGATCGCGGTTTGCGACCAACACTTCATCGATCTGCAACACCGATTCCACGGAGCCACTGGTGCGCAAACAAACCAAACCAATCTCAGGTTCGTTGACTCGCAAGTTAAGGAGTACGTCGTCGAGCTCGCGATACGCTTGCAACGGCCAATAAGCGTCGCCGAGTTCCAGAATCTGATCGACCGTTGTTGGCTGAACACCTTCGGGACCGCGCACAGTTAAATCCGCGTAGCGCTGATCGCGGTGGAGATCCAATTTGACGTACCTGTATTCCTGAATCGGATTGAGCTTGATGCCGGGGCCCGACGCGGATTGTCGAGAAGCGAGTTGTTGGACGCGCGATTTGATCGATTCGTCAAACTTGCTCGTCGGGAAATGGTTGTCAATTAATCCCCAGTCCTTCGCGCGCTTTCCTTTCAATCCTTCCGCGAGTGTCGAAAACACATCGGCGCGATCACGTCGCACTTTTCGCTTGTCCACCAGGCGCGTGAGTCCACCCGTTCCGGGCAACACGCCGAGCAACGGAACTTCAGGAAGTGAAACTGCCGAGTTACCGTCGTCCACGAGATAGATCTCGTCGCAGGCGATGGCCAGTTCGTAACCACCGCCGGAAGCGGTTCCATTGAGTGCGGCGAGGTACCGACGGCCTGAATGTCTGGAGTCATCCTCGATCGCACAGCGCGTCTCATTGGTGAACTTGCAAAAGTTGACTTTGAAGGCATGTGACGACGACCCGAGCATGTAGATATTCGCGCCGGCGCAGAATATTCTCGGTTTGAGACTGGTAATTACAACGACGGCGACTTCCGGGTGCTCGAAGCGGATGCGCTGGATGGCGTCGGCGAGTTCGATATCGACGCCGAGATCGTAGGAATTGAGCTTGAGTTTGTAGCCTTCGGCGAGCGTCTCGTCTTCCTGGACGTCCATCGAGAGCGTGGCCACCGAGCCTGCAATATCGAGCTTCCAGTGTTTATAGTCGTTAGGTGCTGTTTGAAAGTTAATCATGGCTGGTTCGAACGTTCGTTCGGATTCTAGAGATCGGCGGTCGAAAAAGCAACCGAGGGCGTTGCCTTGACAGTCTCGACTCCGTGAGCGTAGGGTTTGTGGCCTCCGTGGAGGCGAATCTGTTCTGGTGAATGGCGCGGTCTTCAAAACCGTTAGTGAGACCGTGAGAGCGGGCTCAGGTAGGTTCGATTCCTACACGCCTCCGCCAGTGAACAAGCGGGCTTAAGCGGTAACTGTTCTTTCTAATTGGTAATAAAAACGCAGCTCAAAAGGACATTCCTCACATGATCAGAGATTGGGTCGAGCTCAATATGACTCCCGGCATCGGACCTCGCGCCGCTGCCAAACTCTTAGAGCGCTTCGGTTCTGCCGATGCCGTCTACAGCGCCACTCGCAGCGAGCTGGAGCAGTTGCGACTGCCACCAGAGGCCGTCGATGCCATCATTGCTCGCGAACTGCGGTCGGACGCTGAAGCCGAGATCGAGTCGGTGAAACGACTCGGCGGCGACATCCTTTTGCTGGACGACGGGGTTTATCCCTCATCCTTACGTGAGATCTACGATCCGCCTATTGTTCTCTATGTAAAAGGCGCGTGGTCAGAATGTTTGGATCAACCCTGTATCGGCGTGGTCGGCTCGCGTAGATGTTCGACTTACGGTCAGAACTCGGCATTAATGCTGGCGCGCGATTTGGCCGGGCGCGGGATCACGATCGTTTCCGGTTTTGCGCGTGGGATTGATGCCGCCGCGCACCGGGGCGCGCTCGAGGCAGGCGGCCGCACGATCGCGGTTCTGGGCACCGGGATTGACGAGATTTACCCGCGCGATCATGCGAAGCTGGCGGCGGAAATACTGGCCCATGGCGGGGCATTAGTGACGCAGTTCCCGCTGAAGACGCCGCCGGTATCGGAAAACTTTCCGTATCGCAACCGCATCATTAGCGGGCTGAGCCTCGGCATCGTGGTTGTGGAAGCGGCGGAGAATTCGGGTTCTTTGATAACTGCGCGATTGGCGATCGAACAAAACCGGGACGTGTTTGCGGTGCCCGGAAACATCACGTCGCGCAACTCGTTCGGCACGAACTATTTGATCAAAGGCGCCGGAGCGAAGCTCGTGCAGCAGTGGCAGGACATCGCGACTGAGCTGCCGCAGCAGATTGCGGCGAAGTTATTACCGCCGGCGACTAAAAAGGAAACGATCTCGGACAGATTGTCGCTCGTGCCCGAAGGATTGTCAGGAACAGAAACGTCTGTATTCAGATTGTTGACGCCCGATAGTCCGGCACATATTGATTGGTTGATTGAAAAAAGCAAGTTGCCGGTTTCAGCGTTGACGGCTGCGCTATTGAGTTTGGAAATCCGTGATCTCGTTCGCGCATTACCGGGCAGGTGCTTTGTGAGAAGGTTATAGATGGCAAAAAATTTAGTAATCGTTGAGTCGCCGGCAAAGGCGAAGACCATAAACAAGTATTTAGGAAAGGACTATGTCGTTAAGGCCTCGATAGGCCATATCAAAGATCTGCCTTCCAAAGGCCTCGGCGTAGACGTTGACAACAATTTCGAACCCACTTACGAGCTGATCCCCGATTCAAAGAAACGCAACAACAAGAAGATCGTCGCGGAACTGAAGAAAGCGGCAAAAGAAGCTGACGCGATCTATCTCGCCGCCGACCCTGATCGAGAAGGGGAAGCGATCTGCCAGCATCTCGCGGAAGAGATCGTTCCCAAGCGGCCGGCGAAACCTACGCATCGCGTGATGTTCAACGAGATCACGAAACGCGCAGTCAATGCAGCGTTCGAACATCCGCGCCAGATCGACGAGAACCTCGTCGATGCACAACAAGCGCGTCGTGTGCTTGATCGTTTAGTGGGTTACAAAGTGTCGCCGTTACTGTGCCGCACGATCGGCGGGCGTTTGAGTGCCGGACGCGTGCAGTCAGTGGCGTTGCGCATGGTGGTCGAACGCGAACGCGAGATCGAAAGCTTCGTCAAAACAGAATACTGGACCATCGCCGCGAATCTCGGCGCGAAGTTGCCGCCGGCGTTCGATTCGCGTCTCTTCAAGATCGGCGAGCAGACGGTCAAGACCAGCGGTTTCGATCAAGACCTCAAGAAAAACGAAATCCTGATCGGCGAGCAGGCTAAAGCCGACGAGATCGTCGCCGAGGCACAACAACAGTCGTACGTCGTCGGCGACGTCACGACTAAAGAGCGGAAACGCAATCCGGTTCCGCCGTTCATCACGTCGAAACTGCAACAGGAAGCGTCGCGCAAGCTCGGCTTCGCAGTGAAGAAGACGATGATGCTGGCGCAGAAGCTTTACGAAGGCGTCGAGCTTGGTCCGGAAGGTTCCGTCGGTTTGATCACTTACATGCGTACCGACTCGACGCGCGTTTCGGATGCAGCGCTCGGCGAAGTGCGGGATTTCATCGGCCGCCAGTATGGCGAGAATTATCTGCCCGAGAAGCCGGTTTTCTATCGGTCGAAGAAAGACGCGCAGGATGCGCACGAAGCGATACGTCCGACGGAAGTGGCACGCACGCCCGATTCGCTGGCGAAGTTTCTCAAGCCGGAAGAGTTGAAACTTTATCGCCTGATTTGGCAGCGGTTCGTCGCGTCGCAGATGACGCCCGCCGTGTTCGATCAGACCACGATCGACATCAACGCCGGTCGGTTCATCTTCCGTGCGACTGGTTCGGTGCAGAAATTCGACGGCTTTTTGAAGATCTATCAGGAAGGCCGCGACGAGAAAACCGAAGACGACGATGAAGCAGAGCGCACTTTGCCGCTGGTCGAAAAGGGCGAGACGTTGAAGTTGAACTCGATCACGCCGGAGCAGCACTTCACCGAACCGCCACCGCGTTACACCGAAGCGACGCTCGTCAAAGCGCTTGAAGAAAAGGGCATTGGACGGCCGTCGACTTACGCCGCGATCATGTCGACGATCCAGGAGCGCGAGTACGTCGAAAAGATCCAGAGCCGTTTTCATCCGACGGCGCTCGGCAAGACCGTGAACGATCTTTTGATCGACGGTGGGTTCGACGATCTGTTCAACGAGAGTTACACCGCGCGCATGGAAGAAGAGCTCGACGAGATCGAGGAAGGCAAGATCCCTTGGACCAAAGCGCTGCGTGAGTTCTACGACAAGTTTCAGGGCGACCTGAAACAGTTTCAGACTTACATCAAAGACATCAAAGAGACGAGCGTGCCGACGGAAGAGGTGTGTTTGAAGTGCAACACGCCGGGCATGGTCCAGAAGTGGGGACGCTTCGGGCCGTATCTCAAATGCCTGAACTGCGAAGCGACACGTGACGCGGAACCGCCCGCCGGATCCGACGGCGCAGCAAGCAATGCACAGGCAGACGGCGGCGCGCCTGCGGAAGAAGCTGAACCGGAAGCGTGCGAGTTGTGCGGCAAACCGATGCAGTTGAAGCGCGGCCGTTTTGGTCCGTTCCTGGGCTGCACCGGTTATCCGGAATGCCGGAATATTCGCAAGATCGGAAAGAGCGGCGTTGCCGCACCCGCGCCCGTGCCGCTTGACGAAACTTGTCCGGTTGACGGCGCGCAGTTGGTGAAGCGTTTCGGACGCTTCGGTGAGTTCATCTCGTGTTCGAACTATCCGAAGTGCAAGTACATCAAGCAGGAGACGGTGGGAGTTTCCTGTTCGCGCCCGGGATGCAAGGGCGAGATCGTCGTCAAGAAGTCGAAACGCGGCAAGGCGTTTTACGGTTGTTCGGAGTATCCAAACTGCAACGTCGTTTACTGGGACAAGCCGGTCCTCGACACGTGTCCGCAGTGCAACGCTACGTTCCTGCTCGAAAAGACGACCAAGAAACAGGGCACGTTCCGCTACTGTGCCGACGAAAGTTGCGGCTACCGTTCCGATCCGATTAGGTCTGCGTCAACGGGATAGTCTAAAATCCCGGCGGCCATATCCAAATATTCCGAGGAGACCACCACCATGATTGTTCGGCGCTATGCAGCGATAGTGCTGCTGATGATCTTTATTGCGTCGCCGGCGACGATACTCGCGCAAACCGCGGCGCAGGCACCCGCTCCCGATCCAAACGATCCCATCCAGCGCATCAAGGAAGAAGGAACGAAACGTTCCGAGGTGATGAAGACGTTGAGTTATCTCAGCGACGTCATTGGACCACGTCTGACTGCTTCGCCCGGCATGAAGCGAGCGAATGAGTGGACGCGCGATCAGTTGACGAAGTGGGGATTGCAGAACGCGCACCTCGAAGCGTGGGGACCGTTCGGCCGAGGATGGACGCTGAAGAAGTTTTCGGCGCAGGTGGTTGAGCCGCTCACGATTCCGCTGATTGCGTATCCGAAAGCGTGGTCGCCGGGGACTAATGGTCCGATTACGAGCGACGTCGTGTATGTCGACGCCCGGACTGAAGCGGATCTTGAAAAGTTCAAAGGCAAACTCAACGGCAAGATCGTGTTGACCGCGCCGGTGCGCGAGGTGGCCGCGCTGTTCGAAGCGCCGGGCACGCGTCTGACCGAAAAGGAACTGCTCGCGCTCGCCGACGCGCCTGAGCCGCGCGCGGGTGGTGGCCGCGGGAACTTCGGTGGCGCCAGAAACGCATTCGCGTTTGCCGGCGCCAAGCTGCGTTTCTTTCAGCAGGAAGGCGCGGCGATGCTGATCGATCCTGGTCGTGGTGACGGCGGAACGATCTTCGTGCAGTCGGCGCAGGTTACTCCGCCGCCTCCCGATCCGAATGCGGCCCCGGCGCCGGGACGCGGAACTCCGCCGTATGACAAGAACGCGAAGATAATGCCGCAGCTCGTGTTGTCGATCGAGCACTACAACCGCATAGTTCGCATGTTGCAGGCCGGCGAACCCGTGAAATTGACGATCGATCTTTCGGTCGCGTACCAGGATGCCGATCTCATGGGCTACAACACGATCGCCGAGATTCCGGGAACGGATCTCAAGGACGAGGTCGTGATGCTCGGTGCTCACATGGATTCGTGGCACTCCGGAACGGGGGCGACGGACAACGCCGCTGGTTGCGCAGTCGTCATGGAAGCCGTGCGCATCATCCAGGCGCTCGGATTGAAACCGCGTCGCACCATTCGCGTCGCGCTCTGGAGTGGTGAAGAACAGGGGCTACTCGGATCGCGGGCTTATGTCGCGCAGCATTTCGGCAGCATGCAGAATCCTGCGACGTCCGCGGCGCCGGCAACGGGCGCCGGGGTGGCGAATGCGGGCAACGGTGGTGGGAACGGCAACGGCAATGGCTCTGCGGCGCCCGCTGCTGGTCCAACGCTGGTGAAGAAAGCGGATTACGAGAAGTTCAGCGGTTATTTCAATCTCGATAACGGCACCGGGAAGATTCGCGGTGTGTATATGCAGGGCAACGAAGGCGTGCGCAGTCTATTCCGGCAATGGCTAGCGCCCTTCAAGGACATGGGTGCGAACACGTTGTCGATCTCAAACACGGGCGGTACGGATCACCTCGCGTTCGACGGGATCGGCTTGCCGGGATTCCAGTTTATTCAGGATGAGATCGAATACGACACGCGGACGCACCACTCGAACCAGGACGTCTTCGATCGCATTCAGGCTGACGACATGAAGCAGGCCTCGATCATCATGGCCGCCTTTGTCTACAACACCGCAATGCGCGACGAGAAGCTCCCGCGCAAACCCGCGCCGGGGAGCCGGTAGAAGAGACGGGAAGGGGAGAGGGCGTCCCCGCGTCTCCGCTTGGCGCCGTCTCCGCTTCGCGCGTCCCCCCGTCTCCGCGTCAGTTCTTCGGGCCGGCGCCGCCGGTTAAGACGTAATCCTTGACGTAGCGGCGCAGGCTTTCGAGGTTGGTTCGCCGGTAGGTGACGTAGTCCTGCACGATACCTTCGTCAGGCAGGGCGAGAAGGATGAACGATTCCAGCAGTCCTTCTTTGTCGAGTTTGACGATCAGTTGTAGCGACGGATCGATCTTTTGCGGGTCTTTGATCTTCTTCTCATCAACGAC